>CAOJLW010000046.1 GCA_948438565.1 uncultured Lachnospiraceae bacterium
GGGATTCAGGTATGTCCGCAAAAATCGGTTCTGATTTCTTGTTTTCACGATGAAAGCTATCTCTATTTAAAGAGCTTTCAGAAGGTGTTTCGCCAGTTAAACGGGATTATTTTTTTGTCCAAGCCCGAGCAGGAGCTGGCCAGACGCGTCTTTGATCTGTCCCATGTGCGGGAGGGTCTTTTGGGCGCTGGGGTGGATTCACAGTATCCGGGCCATGCCAGGGAGTTTCTGCAAAAATATCAGATCCAAGAACCCTTTATCCTGTATGCCGGGCGTAAAGATACCGGGAAAAATGTCCATACGCTTGTGCGGTATTTTGCAGAATATAAAAAACGGAATCCGGGTTCTTTAAAATTATTGTTGATTGGCGGCGGGAAGATCGATCTTCCTGCCGGGGGCGATATTGTCGATATGGGATTTTTGCCGATACAAGATAAGTTTCATGCCTATGCGACCGCAAAGCTTTTGTGCCAGCCGTCCAAAAATGAAAGCTTTTCTCTGGTTATCATGGAAAGCTGGCTATGTAAAAGGCCTGTGCTGGTACACGAGGACTGTCTGGTCACCAAAAATTTTGCGCTGGAATCCAAGGGCGGTTTATATTTTAAAGATTATTATGATTTTGAAGGATGCGTGAATTATTTTCTTGAAAATACGCAAATCGCGGATTGTATGGGAGAAAACGGACAACATTACGTAACGGCCAATTTTATCTGGCCGGTGATCGTTTCAAAATATACGGAGTTTTTTAAACAATGTATCGAAGGGCGGGCAGATGAGATATGAAAAAAATTGCTTTTGTAGTCCAACGGTATGGGTTGGAGGTAAATGGCGGAGCGGAATTGGAATGCAGGCAGCTGGCCGAGCATATGAAAGACAGATATCATATAGAAGTGATTACGACAAAGGCGATTGACTATGTGACCTGGAAGGATGAGTATTTACAGGACGAAGAAATGCTAAACGGGGTGACGGTCAAGCGGTTTTCCGTAGCAGAGCCGAGGGACAACGCGGCCTTTAACCGTCTGTCGGAGACCGTGCTGATGGGGCGTTCGAGCAAGCAGGAGGAAGAGCTTTGGATGCAAAAGCAGGGCCCGCGCTCGACGGCGCTGATAGCGTATTTAAAAAATCATAAGGATGATTACGATGCGTTTGTATTTTTTACGTATTTGTACTATACGACATATTTTGGCCTGCGCGAGGTAGCCGATAAAGCCATTCTGGTGCCGACTGCGCACGATGAGATGCCGATCTATTTAAAGATTTTTCAGGATATGTTTCGGCTGCCAAGGGGCATTTTTTATCAGACCAAAGAGGAAATGGCGTTTGTGGAACGGAAGTTTTCGGTAGCTTCGATTCCGAATAACGACGGCTTTGGCGGCGTGGGCGTGGAAACGCCGGATGTGGTTTCGGCAGAAGCGTTTCGGCAAACATACGGATTACAGGATTTTATTTTGTATATCGGAAGGATTGACGAGCATAAAGGATGCAAAAATCTGTTTGCGTACTTTACGGAATATAAAAAACGGCATCCAGGCGATCTCAAGTTGGTTTTGATGGGCAAGGAAGTGATAAACGTGCCGGATTCCGAGGATATCGTAAGTCTGGGGTTTGTGACGGATGAGGATAAATTTAACGGACTGGCTGCGTGCCGGTTTTTAATTTTACCTTCCCAGTTTGAAAGCCTTTCCATGGTTGTCTTGGAGGCCATGCAGATGAGAAAACCGGTATTGGTCAACGGGAAGTGCGATGTCTTGAGAGGACATTGCGTAAGGAGCAACGGCGGCTTGTATTATCGGGATTACTATGAATTTGAAGGATGTATGGAGTATTTGTTTTCACATCCAAAGGTCTGTCAGCAAATGGGAGAAAACGGACGGCGTTACGTACAGGAGAATTATCAGTGGGATGTGATCGTCGGACGGCTGTCGGATCTTGTGGAGAAAATATAGTGGATAACTTGCAATTCTATAAAATCAATGCTATTATCTGATAGAGTTTATTGGTATATAATGGATATGTTTGGGCTGCTATGTATGCCCCGAATGGCCGTATACGGATTTGCGCTTGTCTGTAAAAGCGGGTATAAGGGGGATTTTGGGGGTACATAATAAGAAAAACGGAGGAAATTTGGTCATGAATATTGCGTTAATTGGATATGGTTATTGGGGTCCCAATATTGCCAGGAATTTAAACAGGTCAAAAAAAGCTAATCTATATGCGATTTGTGATATGGATGAGGCAAATCTGAATAAGGCGCGTAAGCTGTACGGCGACAGCGTCAAATATGTGAAAGATTATCATGAGCTGGTGGACGAGGTGGATGCATTTGCCATTGCCCTGCGTCAGAATGTCAGTTATCCGATGGCCGTAGAGCTTTTGGCGAAAAAGAAGCATCTGTTTATGGAAAAACCTCTGGCCACATCGACAGAGCAGGTAGATGAGCTGGGGCGGTTAAGCGAGCAATACGGCGTTACGCTTCATGTCGATCATATTATGGTGTTCCATCCGATTATTCGGTATATTAAGCAGATGATTGCGTCCGGGGAGCTGGGCGATTTGCTTTATTTTGATATTTCCAGAATGAACTTAGGCCCGCATATTAAAAATGATATCAATGCAATGTGGGATTTGGCGGTGCACGATTTGGCGGTGTTGGATTATCTGTGCGACGGCATGGAAGCAAAGCGTGTGAATGCTGCCGGATTGGCGCATTACGGCAGCAGTGAAGAGCTGACGTATTTGACCGTAGAGTACGATCATGTAATTGCGTCCGTCCGTTCCAGTTGGATTTCTCCGATCAAGGAGCGCAGGATGATTATTGCCGGAACCAAGAAAATGGCTATTTTTGACGATATGCAGTTAGATGAGAAATTGACGATTTGCGATAAGGGTATTGATATTTCCGATGATTTTGAAGAATATGGCAAATACGAAACCAGGGTACGGCTCGGAGATCTGTATATGCCGCATATCGAAACCGAGGATATCCTCTTAAACAGCATCGAGCATTTTGTCGATTGTATCCGGGAAGGAAAAGAAAGCATCTCCGGTTACAAGCAGGCGCGCCGGGTTATTTCTATTTTGGAACAGGCCGATCGGTGTATCAAAGGCTAAGGGGAGTATGACGATGGAGAAAATACCTGTTACGATACCGTATTTTGATGAAAAAGAAGCAGAAAATGTAAAAAAAGTTCTCGAATCCGGCTGGGTGGCGCAAGGGCCTGTGGTTGCCAGCTTTGAAAAAGCCATTTCCGCCCATGAACAGATTGGATACGGCGTGGCGGCAACCTCCTGTACGACGGCGTTGCATTTGGCGATGGCCGCCAGCGGGATGACGGCAGGCATGGACGCGCTGGCGCCGGCTTTTACGTTTGTTGCGACGACCAATGCAATTGTACAGACAGGCGCAACGCCCGTTTTGGTAGATATCTGTCAGGAGACGTTTAACATCGATCCCAGACAGATCGAGGCAGTGATTGACAGGGATTACCAGGAAAGGGACGGCAGATGGTACAACCAAAAGACCGGGAACCTGTTATGGGGGATTGTTCCGGTGCATGAATTTGGTCTGTGCTGCGATATCTTAGAAGTAAACCGGATTGCAAACCGATATCATTTGCAGGTGATTGAGGACGCTGCCTGCGCGCTGGGAGCCAAAATTGGCGATACCCATCAGGGCGGGTTTGGCAATACCTCCTGTATCAGCTTTCATCCGCGTAAATCCATTACGACCGGGGAAGGCGGGATGGTTTTAACCGACGACGCGGCCTTGGCCAAACGGATGAAGGAGCTGCGGACGCATGGCAGTACTGTGTCTGCGGATGCGCGTCATGCCGGGAAAGGATTTTTACTGCCGGAACACAACGAGGCCGGATACAATTACCGTATGACGGATATCCAGGCGGCTGTTGGCATGGCGCAGGTGGACAAGCTGGATGATATTATCCGTGAGAAACGCAGGCGGGCGGCCAGGTACGATCGCATGATTGCGGATACGCTGCCGGAATTTGTAACGCCGTATGTTCCGGAAGGTTATTTTCATACGTATCAGTCCTATGTCTGTTTGTTGAATTTAAACGCCCTGCATTTGGATTCGATAAAGGCAGGCGGCGAGTACCGCAATCGGCTGCTGCAAAAATTAGAGGACGTCGGCATTGCGACGCGCCAGGGCACCCATGCGATTCATTTGCTGGGATATTATAAGAACAGATTTCAATATATTCCGGAGGATTTTCCCAATGCATATGCGTGCGACCATCTTTCGATCACGCTGCCGCTGTATGTGCAGATGAGCGACGCGGATCAGGAATACGTTGTGCAAACAATACGAAAAACGATTGATCAAGGATAAATAGGAGAGACGATATGGCATCTATTACAGGCAAACATATTTTAGTAACCGGCGGGGCGGGTTTTATCGGCAGCCATTTATGCGACGCATTGTTAACCGGCGGCGCGGCCAAGGTCGTATGTGTGGACAATTTTTTCCTGGGCAAGATGGAAAATTTAACGGACGCGCTTTCCCATGATAATTTTGTGCTTTATCGTGACGATGCGCGTAATTTTGGCGTTTTACAGGCGATTTTGGAAAAAGAGGGCATTGAGATTGTGTTTAATTTGGCGACGATTGCGTTAAATTATTCTTTTTTCAATCCGTTTGACGCTTATATGGTCAATGTCGAGATTGCCAATACGCTGCTAGAATTGTTAAAAGTAGGCGCATACAAGACGTTGATCCATACGTCGTCGTCGGAAGCTTATGGCACGGCGCAGTATTCGCCGATGGATGAAAATCATCCGACCGATCCGACGACGCCGTATGCGGCCGGAAAAGCCGCCGCGGATTTGATGGTGCATAGCTTTTATAAGGTGCTGGGTCTGGATATTTCCATTGTGCGTCCATTTAATAACTACGGGCCAAGACAAAATGCCCAGGGTTCCTTAGCCGCCATTATTCCGGCTACGGCCAGACGCATCCAGGAAGGCGGGATGCCGATGGTAGAAGGGGACGGCGAGCAGACGAGAGATTTTATCTATGTGGCCGACACGGTTCGCGGCCTGATTTTAGCGTATGAAAAAGAGGCGTCAAGAGGAAAAGTGATTAACCTTGGTTCAGGCAAGGATATCTCCATCAATACGCTGCTGCACGGGATTTGCGACTATATGGGTTACACAGGGGAATGGGAACACCGTCCAGCCAGGACAAGCGATGTGCGGAATCTGTGCGCGGATTCCAAACGGGCCAAGGGTCTGTTGGGTTTTGAACCGGAAATTGATTTTGATGAGGGAATTAAAAAGACGCTGGACTGGTATATCAAAGAGAAGTAAGGCGACAGATAGTTCCAGGCGAAGAAAAAGGTTTGGATGCTGGAGGGATGCGGCATGAAAAAAATACAGAATATATCGCGTGCCAGGAGATTAGTTGAGGATACGATCAAAAGCCTGGGATTAGACCTATCCGATATGACCGTGTTAACAGAAGCGGCTTCAGGGAACTTTATCGTAACGCCGTTAATTGCCGCATTGGCGGGAGCCAGGAAGGTATATGTGGTATGCCGGGATTCCAAATATGGCTCGGTAGAAGAAATTGTGCCTTATTTATATGCGTGTATGGAGCAGTTTGCAATTCCAAAAGAGCGGATCTGTTATGTGACGGATGCAGAACAGATAGCAGGCGAAGTCAATATTGTTACGAATTTAGGCTTTGTACGTCCGATTACAGCGGATTTGATTGAAAAATTGCCCTATGATGCAGCGATTCCTCTGATGTTTGAGTCCTGGGAGTTTCGCGCGAGCGATCTGGATCTTGCCGTCTGTAAACGGAAAGGGATACCGGTTTTAGGAACAGATGAAGGGCATCCGGCTTTACGGATATTTGGCTATGTGGGCATGATCGCTTTAAAATTGCTGTTGGAAAACCAGATCGAAGTATTGAAATCCAAAATTTTGCTGATCTCTTCCGGAGGATATTTAGAAGAGGTTCGGAAAGCTCTGCTTGGGAGCGGAGCGGAGATTTTGGTCTATAACCCCTACGAAGCGCACGCTTCTATGCGGCAATATGAGGATTTTTTGAGTAACTGCGACGCCGTGGTCGTGGCGGAGCAGCAGTATGACGGGACATTGATTGGAGAAAACGGAAGCCATATCGAAAGCGCTTGGCTGTTGTCATGTAAACCGCAAATCATACACATTGCAGGCGTGATGGATTATGATTTCCTGGAAAAAAACCGGATTTCAAAAAAACCGGAAACACGGGTCGGCTATGGCTATATGACGGTTACGACGGAATATGCCGGAATCCGGCCTGTGATTGAGCTGCATACCGCAGGATTAAAAGTCGGGGAGGCCTTGGTGAAAGGCTTAAGGAAGCACCGCGATCCGGATTTGGCGATGCAATATGCCTTAGAGCAGAGTCCGGCAATGCCGTTGGAATGTTAGGAGGGAAAACGATTCATGGATTTGCAATATTTAAATCAGGTTTTTATTGACACAAAGCTGGAACGGAACGGAGAGTTTTTAACGGTTGGGTTTTTAAATATCAAAGATATGCAGGGTATGATGGTGTACATTAAGGAGGAAAAATATTTAGAAGCCCTCTATGGCAATCCGAATGTGTCCGCCGTCATAACGACGAAAGAGTATGCAAAAGCGATTTTGGATCGTACCGGCTGCGGCGTTCTGGTAGCGGATAATCCGGAAAGATTATTTTACCTGGCGCACAACTATCTCTATAGAAATACTGAATTTTATAAAAAAGAGGACTATACGACCAGAATTGGACAAAATACGCAGATTAGTCCGAATGCAGTTATTGCGGAAAAAAATGTAACGATTGGGGACGATGTAATCATCGAACCGGGGGTTGTGATTCTGGAAGGCGTCCAAATTGGCTCCCATTGCGTGATTGGGGCGAATGCAACGATTGGCACGCGTGGCTTTCAGTATTATCGAAATGGGGACGAGGCGTTTTATATTGAGCATATTGGCGGCGTTGTGATTCAGGACTATGTGGAAATTTTGTCCGGCAGCTGTGTAGCGAGCGGGTTTATCAGTCCGACTTGCCTGTGCGAGTATGCCAAAGTGGATAATTTGGTTCATATCGGTCATTCCGCATATGTGGATAAACGAGTTCTGATTACAGCCGGCGCGGTGATTGGCGGGAGCGTATATATTGGAAAACGTTCCTGGATTGGCATTAATTCAGTGATTTGCGCTTCGGTGCATATTGGCGACGACGCGTTTATCTGTATGGGTGCGGTGGTCACAAAAGACGTGGCGGACGGCCAAAAGGTAGCTGGAAATTTTGCCGTGGATCACAGGAAACAGATCGAATTTGTAAAGAGCATTTGTTGATAAAAAGGATGTACCGTATGATAACAGTGAAGGGGATTTCAATTGTTGTACCGTTTTTAAATGAGGAAGAGATTATCAGTCAGTTCTGCGCTGCCTTAGATGCATATCAGAGCAGTTTTCCGCTTCCGTTGGAATTGGTGTTTGTGGACGACGGATCGACGGATCATACCACTGCGAATATACAAAAATATCTGTTTTCCAATATAAAAAAAGTAAAGGTTGTAGCGCTGTCCAAGAATTTTGGCTCCCATTCGGCGCTTCGGGCAGGTTTGCAGAATGTATCGTATGATGTGGTGACATGGATGGGAAGCGATTTGCAGGAACCACTGGAATTATTGGAGCAGGGCCTTGACAAGATCCAGCAGGGATATGAAGCGGTTTATTTTGAAAAAAAGGCGGTGAAGGTGTCTTTTTTGGAGAAAACGTTTTCCGGATTCTACGCATGGCTGATGCGGAAATACGCCGTTTCAAATTTTGAGTCCGGCGGTATCAATACGATTATGTTTACCAAAAAGATACTCGATATGCTCAATGCCAATGTAGAGTCCAATTCTTCTATTATTTTGCAGACATTGAGCTATGGTTATAAACATATTACAGTTCCGATTGCCTATCACGCAAGGAGCGGTGGGAAGTCCAAATGGACGTTTTCCAAAAAAATAAAATTATTTATCGATTCGTTTGTGGCGTTTTCTTTTATGCCGATTCGCCTTGTCAGTATTATTGGCATCTTGATGTTTGTGGTCGGTTTTGCCATTGGCCTTGTGACCTTGATCAATAAAATCGCAAATCCGGCAGTTCCGATCGGGTATTCGACGATGACCAGCATGATGGCTTTGGGGTTTGGCATTACGAATATTTCTCTGGGCATTATTGCGGAATATCTGTGGCGCGCCTATGATGCGGCGCGTAAGCGTCCGGCCTTTATTATTTCCGATGTGGTAGAGGTTATCAATCAGGATTCGTGTACAAAAGGCTCCGGCAAATAGCCAAAGAGCCGTTTACCAAGCATAATAACAGGCGTATCCTAAGCAGTGTCTGCGCGGGATAGCGTTTGGGAAAGAGGGATCATTATGGAAGTAAAAATTTTAGACCTGTCCAGGCAGTATGCATTGATTCAGGAAAAAGTAGAACAGGCCGTATGCGAGCAGATGAAAAGCGGTATGTATATCGGCGGTAAGGCAGTCGCGGATTTTGAGAAAAAGTTTGCGGAGTATATCGGCGTTAAGCACGCAATTTCTGTTAACAGCGGGACGGATTCTTTGGTCATTGCGTTAAGAGCGCTTGGAATCGGAGAAGGGGACGAGGTGATTACAACGCCGTTTACCTTTTTTGCAACAGCAGAGACGATTGCCATGGTAGGCGCGGTTCCGGTTTTTGTAGATGTAGAAGAGGATACGTATAATATCGATCCGGATAAAATCGAAGAGAAGATCACGAATAAGACGAAAGCGATCCTGCCCGTGCATATTTTTGGACAGCCTGCCAATATGGAGCGGATTATGCAGATTGCGGACAAGCATGGACTGGCCGTTGTGGAGGATGCGTGCCAGGCGGTAGGCGCGAAGATCGCAGAGCAAAAGGTGGGATCGATGGGAAATGCCGGATGCTTTTCCTTTTTTCCGACGAAAAACCTTGGCGCTTTTGGCGACGGCGGCATGATTACCACCAACGACGATACGCTTGCCGTGATATGCCGGGCTTATAAAGAGCATGGCATGGCGCAAAACGGAGCGAAAGCCAGGTTTATTTTACAGGGGGTAGAGGATGATTTGGCCGATACCGTTTCGCCGGACGGTCTGTATAATCCTTATAAATATTATAATTATCTGATCGCCCATAACTCAAGGCTCGACGCTATTCAGGCCAGAGTATTGGATATTAAATTGGATTATCTGGATGACTTTAATGCCAAAAGAGCGGAAATTGCCAGCTATTATAACAGCGAGCTTTCCGTATGCGCCGATGTGGTGACGCCCAAGGTAACCGATGGCGTTACGCCGGTTTGGCATCAGTATGCGTTCCGCTGCGGCAAAAAGGATGCGATGGGCAATTTCCTGGCGCAAAAGGGAGTCGGGAGCGCGGCGTTTTATCCGGTTCCGCTGCATCTGCAAAAGGCGTTTACGTATCTGGGTTATCAGGAAGGGGATCTGCCGGTAGCGGAGATGCTGACCAAACAGACCGTATGTCTGCCGATTTTCCCAGAGCTTACCAAAGAAGAATTGCAGTATGTGACAGAAAACGTGAAGGCGTTTTTTGAAGGTTAGGAGGAGCTATGTCAGTTTTTATTCATCCTACGGCTGAAGTGTCCAAAGAGGCTCAGATTGGGGACGGCACAAAAATATGGAATTTGGCGCAGGTGCGGGAAGGCTGCGTGATCGGCGAGGACTGCATCATCAGCAAAAATGTATATATCGATACGCAGGCGGTTTTGGGAAACCGCGTCAAGGTACAGAATAATGTCAATGTCTATCATGGGGTAGAGGTGGAGGACGATGTGTTTTTAGGTCCTTCGATGACGTTTACCAATGATTTTTATCCAAGGGCGTTTAACGCGGATTGGGAAATTACAAAGACCTGTGTGAAAACAGGAGCGTCGATTGGGGCGAATGCGACGATTGTCTGCGGCAATACGATTGGCGAATATGCCATGGTCGGTTCCGGCAGCGTTGTGACCAAGGATGTGCCTGCCTATGCGTTGGTTGTCGGCAACCCGGCCAGACAGATTGGATGGGTATGTAAGTGCGGCAGACGGACCAATGGCAAGGTTTGTCCGCATTGCGGTTTGGAAATACCGGTTTAGAGACATCAAAATCTTCCTGTATAATCTTCATTATGCAGGAAGATTCTATATCATGGATACTCTCTTGTCTATGGAGGGTATGCTTTGCGGTTAAAATTTCAGAAATGCGTATGGTACGCCAGGAGGAAATATTGTGAATGAGAAGCGAACGGTGCGGCTGCGGGAAAAGTGGCCATATTTGGGAGTGGCTGCTATTGTCATAGCTGTTTTGTGTGTCTTATACAGGGATTTGGATATTCGGATGCCGGTAGTGTATAACGGCGGAGATGAGTTCGGCGTATTTTATATTATAAAAACTATTAAAGAAACGGGTTGGTATTTGGTCAACCCGAGAGTTGGCGGTGTGACAGGCGGAGATCTGTTTGATTACGTCTATTCGGACAGCCTTTCTTTTTTCATGGTAAAAGTGATCGGCCTGTTTGTAAGCAATGTCTATATGGTTGGAAACCTCTTTTATTTTGGGAATTATATTCTCGCAGCGTGCAGTGCTTTGTATGTCTGCCGCAAGCTTAAGATCCGCAACGAGGTTTCGATTGCAGTGTCGGTTTTATATGCCTTTTCCACCTATATACAGTGCCGGTATGGCCATCTTTGGCTGACGCCGTATTTTTTGCTGCCGCTTGTCTGTCTGGTGGCTATTTGGATCTGTGAAGGGACGGTTACGGACGGACAGGAAAAATTTTGGAAGAGCAAGCAATTTTATCTGGCGGCCATTTTTTCCTTTTTATGTGCGTTTACCGGATTTTACTATGCGTTTTTTACGTGTGTGATCTATGCGGCGGCCATTGTCATCCGTTGGATTAATATCGGCTTCAAAAAGCTGCGTAAAGAGCTTTATTCCGTAATCTTGATTGGAATGACGATATTTGGCGTGGCGTTAAATGCCATGCCCAACCTGATTTATTGGATGCAGAATGGGTCGAACAGCCAGAGCGAACTGGCGATTCGGGGAATCGGCGATGCGGAAACGTACGGGTTAAAGCTGATTCAGCTGATTTTGCCGCGCGTCAATCATCGGATTTCAGTAGTCAATCACTTTGTTTTAAAATATTTTCAGAATTATCCCCTGGTCAATGAGAATTATATGTCTACTCTGGGCCTGGTTGCTACGATTGGCCTTTTGCTGTCGTTTATTTGGCTGTTTGGCAGATATGCCGGCAGGAGAAAGACGTGCGCATATCTGATTTTGGCTTTGTTTTTGGTCGGCACGATAGGCGGTGTGGGGAGTCTGTTTTCTCTGCTGATCAAAACGCCGATGCGCTGTTATAACCGGCTCAGCATTATGATTCTGTTTCTTTGCCTGGTCTGTGTGGCGTTTGCCCTGGAGGATGTGCGCGCAAAGATGAAACAGGCGTTGTTTGTCGGTTTGCTTGTGGCTATGATGCTGCTTGGAATTTTAGATCAGACCATCGACTATACCGTACCGCCGGAGCAGCACGCGAATTTTACGAGTACGCAGAAT
>CAOJLW010000047.1 GCA_948438565.1 uncultured Lachnospiraceae bacterium
CCCTCTTGTTTATTGCAGGATTAAGTTATAAAATAGTACTGGGGGTTTTAGCGGTCAGCATACCTGCCGGGATCTTGTTTATCAGTCTAATTTTACAACCAGATCAACAGATCTTAGACCCATATCAATACAAACGGATTATGGCATGGCTGCAACCGGAAAAATATGCCGATGCAGCATACCAGCAGTTAAATTCCAAAATGGCAATCGGTTCCGGCCAATTATGGGGCAAGGGTTTGGCAAACAGCCAGATCACTTCCGTAAAAAACGGCAATTTTATTTCAGAACCGCAGACGGATTTTATTTTTGCGATTGTGGGCGAAGAACTGGGGTTTGTAGGTTCTGTGGTTGTAATTTTATTACTATTGTTTATTGTCATTGAATGTATATTAGTGGCGCGAAAAGCAAAAGATCTTGCAGGAAGGTTAATATGCTGCGGCATGGCGGCGTTAGTGGGTTTTCAGGGTTTTGTCAATATCTGCGTGGCGACCGGCCTTATGCCAAATACCGGATTGACGCTTCCGTTCGTCAGTTACGGTTTGACATCCTTAGTGACTCTATTTGTGGGCATCGGCTTTGTCCTGAATGTTGGTTTACAGACTAGAAAGTATGGAATGGGGGACATTTAACATGAATATTGGCTTCATTGCACATGATTCCAAGAAAAAATTAATGCAGAATTTTTGTATTGCTTATCGGGGAATATTGAGCAAAAATGATTTGTTTGCAACCGGTACGACCGGGCGTTTGATAGAAGAGGTGACCAATCTGACAATCCATAAATATTTGGCCGGCCACCTGGGTGGGATGCAACAGTTTGGCGCGCAGATTGAACACAATGAAATGGACTTGGTCATTTTTTTGCGCGATCCGTTGACGCCAAAATCGCATGAACCGGATGTCAACAGCGTTGTCCGTCTATGCGATACGCATAACATCCCTCTGGCAACCAATTTGGCAACCGCGGAATTGTTGATTAAATCTTTAGACAGAGGAGACTTAGAGTGGCGTGAAATGTATAAGTAGAAGAGCAGCCGGCCTGTTTTTAACGGCCTGCATCCTGTTTATTTCCGGATGCGGACAGCCTGACAACGAAATTGTATTTTCCAATACGTATGATATTTATGAGACATCCAAAAAATACCAGCTTATCTCGGCGGACGATTCGTCGCTGCGCAATACGGCGCCTTATTTTGCATCCGATTGTTGTGTATCGGATGGGAAAGATTTGGGGATCGATCAGACTTCCTCTTATGTCGCAGAAGCCGCAGGCGTCTTTAATCTTGCTACCAAAGAGGTGCCTTATGCACAAAATATCTATGGCCGGATGTATCCGGCGAGTACGACTAAAATTCTGACCGCGTATCTCGCGCTCAAGTATGGAGATCTAAACAGTGTCATTACGGTCAGCGAAAGAGCCGCCGATCAGGAAAGCGATTCATCCGTATGCAATTTAAAAGCGGGGGACAAGCTGTCGTTACACCAGCTTTTGTACGGCCTGATGATGCAAAGCGGCAATGACGCCGCCATCGCCATTGCAGAGGGGATTTCCGGAAGCGTGGAAGCGTTTGCGGATTTGATGAATGAGGAGGCAAAAGCCCTTGGCGCTACGGATTCCCATTTTGTCAATCCAAACGGACTGCATGACGACGATCATTATACCACGGTTTATGATTTGTACTTGATATTTCAAGCGGCTATAGAAAATGAGCTGTTTGTCGATTTGATCCATACGACGGAATATACGGTGGATTATTTGGATCCAAACGGGATATCCGTACAGCAGATTTGGACTTCTACCAATAAATATCTACTGGGGACAGAATTGGCTCCGGGAGGGATTACAGTTGTTGGCGGCAAGACCGGTACCACGCATGACGCCGGCTATTGCCTTGTGCTTCTAAGCAATAATGCTGCGGGGGATACGATTATATCCATCGTAATGAAAGCGGATTGCCGGAATAACCTCTATTATTATATGAATGAATTGTTATCCGGATTTGCAGTGGACAGCTAAGAATAGCCTGTCGTTTGTTTTTACATAAATAGCAAATTATAGGATTTATAGTTGAATGTTCCTATAATATCTAATATAATAGAATGTATAAAAAGGGACGCGCTTTGTCCCTGAACTAGACAGAATAACAGGAGGAGATTGCTATGGTTCAAATTATTGCAGGGGAAAAGGGAAAAGGAAAGACAAAACATCTTTTAGAGAAAGTGAATGCTGCCGTTCTTGCAGCGAACGGAAATATTGTCTATCTGGATAAAAGCCAGAAACATATGTATGAATTGAGCAATAAAGTACGGCTTGTCAATGTAAAGGATTTTCCAATCACAAATTGTGATGAATTTATGGGATTTATCTGTGGGATTGTATCGCAGGATCATGATTTGGAAGAGTTATATTTAGACAGTTTCCTCACGATAGCGAATATGAAAGACGATGAAATACGCCATTCCATTGAAAAATTGGACATTATCAGTGAAAAATATAATGTGAAGATTGTACTTAGCGTATCCAAGAATGAAGCGGATCTTCCGGAATGCGCAAAGGCCAAAATTATACTTTCTCTATAGTGTGTACGGCTTGTAGCAGCCTTTAGGATTGTATTTTACAGTCCTAAAGGCTGTTTAGTCATATTTCCCACTAAGCCTGTTCGATGCTGCGTATCCTTCCATAGACGCTTAGCAGGTATATACCGCCAATTCCGACTAAGGCATAGACAATCCGGGAAAGCCAGGACATACTCCCAAACAAAAATGCGACCAGATCAAAACGGAAAAAGCCGATTAACCCCCAATTGACTGCGCCGATAATCACCAATGTCAATAACGTATAATCCAATACCTTTGATCCCATGAACAGGATACCTCCTTTTTCTTCATATTCGTTACTGTAACTAGTATCCCATTTTTTTTGCAGCTTATGCAAAACATAGATTGTTTTCTAATATCAAAACTGTTAAAATATGGCTTAAAGCTAAATAAAAAGGCGGTATCATTGTGGCAGGAAATCGAAAAATTGTACGTTATCGAAAACCGTTCCGTTTAAATATCGGTATGATTGTGTTTGGCATTATCTTTTTTTATATGATGTATTCTGTATATGCTTATGTTACGTCCACCCATACTTCAGCCTATGAAGTCGTGCATGGGACCATCGCCGTCAATAATACCTATACGGGTTTGGCTCTGCGCAGTGAAGAGTTAATCCGGACGGATAGCGGCGGTGAAATTAACTATTACCGAAAAGACGCTTCAAAAGCCGGCGTAGGGGATTTGATCTACTCTGTAGATTCCGATGGAGCCATTGCCAGCCAGATCCAGTCTGCCAGCGGAGATGTCGCTTCTTTAGATGAAAAAAGCATAGAAGAATTAGAACAGAGCATATCCGAATATACCAATTCCTACCGTCCGGAAGCTTTTTACGAAATTAAAACGTTTAAAACGGATTTAAACGCTAAACTTTCGGAAGCTTTAAATATGGCGGCTTTAAATTCGATTACGGACGCTGTGACGGCAGCCGAGGGAAACGCTACCTTTCATAAAGGGACAGCCGAAAAGGACGGCATCGTAGTCTATTATACGGATGGCTATGAAAACGTCACTTCGGAGGATGTGACGCCTTCTATGTTTGACAAATCCAAATATGCCAAAGAAAACTTAAAAGAGCGGACTTCCATTCAGGCGGGAGATGTCGCTTATAAATTGATTACACAGGAAAACTGGCAGATCATGCTTCCGGTTACCGACGATACCATCCAACAGCTTGGCGACGCTTCGACTGTCCGTATTAAATTTAAAAAAGACAATACTACGACGCGCGCTCAGTTTCAGACAATGGAAAAAGAAGGGGAACCCTATCTGATTTTAAATCTGACGCATTCGATGATTCGTTTTGTTTCCGACCGTTTTTTGGACATAGAATTGCTGTTTGAGGAGGAATCGGGTTTAAAAATACCAAATTCCGCAATTACAACCAAGGATTTTTTTGTGGTTCCGATGGAATATTTTGGGGAGGACAAGAATACAGGCGTAAGCGGTCTGACCGTGCAAAAAACGGATAAAAACGGCAATACCGCCACTTCCTTTATCGTCCCAACGATTTATTTTAAGACCGAATATGCGTATTATGTGGATGGCGATGGATTGGCGGACGGCGATATTATCGTAAAACCCAATTCGTCCGAGACGCAGATAGTCCACGAAACAGCCAAATTGGAAGGCGTTTATTCTATCAATAAAGGATACGCTGTTTTCCGGCAGATTGATGTCATCTTTCAAAACGAAGAATATACGATTATACGGAGCGGAACCGAATATGGCGTTTCGCTTTATGACCATATCGCATTGGACGGCAGCGCTATCACAGAGGACGCGCTGATCAATAAATAGAAGAAACGAGGTATCGATCCATGTTAGCAGATAATTTAAAACAAGTGGAAGAAAATATTCAAAAAGCTTGCAGCAATGCAGGACGCAAACGGGAATCCGTGACCTTGATTGCCGTCAGTAAGACCAAACCAGTATCTATGCTCTCAGAGCTCTATGACTGCGGTATCCGGAATTTTGGAGAAAATAAGGTTCAGGAGCTTTCTGAAAAGACAGACCAGCTTCCAAACGATATACGATGGCATATGATTGGACATCTACAGCGCAATAAGGTCAAACAGGTGGTTCCAAAAGCTGCTTTAATCCATTCTGTAGATACCTATCGTCTGGCGGAAGAGATCAATATTCAGGCCAAGAAGATTAATCGGGTGATTCCTGTCTTAATTGAAGTCAATATTGCGGCAGAAACTTCCAAATTTGGCGTTTCAGCTCTGGATGCTCGTCAATTGGCCGAAGAAATCGCAAAATTGGACAATTTGCGCGTCCGGGGACTTATGACAATCGCTCCTTATACCCAAAATCCAGAGGAGAATCGGCCGTATTTCCGTAAAATCAAGGAATTATCTGTTGACATAGCCAAAGAAAACATTGATAATGTATCTATGGGCATACTGTCCATGGGTATGACTGGTGATTATATGGTAGCCATCGAAGAGGGAGCTACGATGGTTCGCGTAGGGACAGGCCTGTTTGGCGCCAGATATTGACCAATCGTTACTATCAGTGAACCTAAATAAATAGTTAGGAGATTTTCATTTCATGGGAGTACTTGATAAATTTTTAGAAGTCATGCGCCTCAATCCGGGAGATGAGGAAGATGATTTTTATGACGATGATTTTTACGAGGAAGAGGAAACGTCGGCAAGCAAGCGAAGTTCACGTAAAGAATGGAATCAAAAGGAGTACGATGAGCCAAAATCCGTAAAGGACAAGCCAAAGTCAAGCCAGAAGATTACACCGATGCGCCCAGCCAAAAAACAAGGGGCAAACGGTATGGAAGTGTGCGTGATCAAGCCGACGTCTGTCGAGGATGCCAGGGAGATTACCGAAACACTGTTATCCAGCCGTACCGTAGTTTTAAATTTAGAAGGTCTGGATATTGAACTGGCACAGCGTATCATTGATTTTACATCAGGCTCCTGCTTTGCCATCAGCGGCAACCTGCAAAAGATTTCACATTACATATTTATTGTTACACCGTCATCCGTAGATATTTCCGGTGATTTTCAGGATCTTTTGGATTCCGTTCATGCTACCGGATTGCAAACGGATTTTTAAGGAGGCACATGGAATTACAGGATGAACAGCTTATGCGGAACCGTTTTCTGGATTTGGCCCGGAGAGCGGACCAAAAAGGCATTGTCACTTTCAGCAATTTCTTAAATCAAAATGAGTTGCATTTATTTCACCAGGTGACGGCTGATATCCGGACGGCATATCGGCTTTCCGGTGGATATGAATTTGCGGAGCGTCAGATGATAGCATTTATCCCTGATGCTCTTTATTATGACTGGGATTTCCCGGTCGTATGCCTGCTTTTTCGGCCTGTCAACCCTAAATTTGCAGAAGAACTGACACATCGCGATATCCTGGGGGCGTTGATGCATTTAGGGGTGGATCGTTCCCGTATCGGGGACATTAAGCTGGATGGTCAGAACTATTTTATTTTTTGTGAAGAAGGGGTTGCCGATTATTTACTGCAAAATTTAACGAAAGTCCGGCATACCTTAGTGACAGGCGATCGTTCCCAGGCTGCCAAACATTCGATTCAGCAAAAATTTGAATTGTTAGAAGGCATTGTGTCCTCTGTTCGTCTGGATGGCATTGTGGCGTTTCTTGTTCGAAAATCACGAAGCCAAAGCGTCCTCTTGATCCAGTCGCAAAAAGTATTTGTCAATGAACGCATCATCACCTTCAACGCCTATGAATGTAAAGCGGGTGATGTGATTTCTATTCGTGGATTTGGAAAATATATCTATGAGGGGATCGGGGGAGAAACAAAGAAAGGGCGCATAAAAATTGCTCTGCAAAAATATATCTAAGAAGGAGAAAACGCTATGTCCCGATTGATGACAGTATCCTATGAAGGAAAACCATGTTATGATATTGTGTTGGAACAGGATTTTCATGGACTGCCTATAAAATTACAAGAGATTGGCTGTCAGCCGGATCAAAAAATCTGTATTGTAACGGATTCCAATCTGTCAACGCTCCATTTGCAGGCTTTGTCTGAGGTTCTGCGATCGTATTTTGATTTTACAACCTCTTTTGTCTTTCCAGCCGGTGAAGCGCATAAAAATTTAGATACGGTCAATAAGTTATATCAGGAATTAATTTCCATGCATTTCGACAGGCACGACTTACTCATCGCATTTGGCGGCGGAGTAGTCGGTGATCTGACCGGTTTTACGGCGGCGACGTATTTACGCGGCATAGGCTTTATCCAGATTCCGACTTCACTGCTGGCGCAAGTCGACAGCAGTATTGGTGGCAAAACCGGCGTAGACGTCTCCCAATATAAAAATATGGTAGGAGCCTTTTATCAACCGAAGCTGGTCTATATGAACCTTTCCTTACTGCAAACCCTGCCAAAACAGCAGTTTATTTCAGGAATGGGCGAGGTATTAAAACATGGTTTAATTAAATCCAAACCCTATTTTACGTGGCTGGCCAAACAGGCGGACGGGATTCAAACCTTACAGCCGGAGCTGATAGAAGAGATGGTATATCAAAGCTGCTTGATTAAACGGGATGTTGTCGAACGGGATCCCAAGGAAAAGGGAGAACGGATGCTGCTGAATTTTGGCCATACGATTGGCCATTCGGTTGAAAAGCTTCTGGATTTTAAGCTGTACCATGGACAATGCGTCGCAATCGGAATGGCTGCGGCTTGTCAACTCTCCTGTGATTGTGGACAGCTGACGAAGGAAGAGCGCCAGGAGGTTTGCGATACGCTGCGGAAATATGGTCTGCCGACGCAAACCGAGGATCTTTCTGCCGCCATGGTATTGGACGCCAGCAAATCCGACAAAAAGATGATAGCGGGAAAAATCAACTTTGTCCTGCTTGCTTCGATCGGCCATGCATATATCTGTTCGGATTTAAACGACGGGCAGCTTTTGACAGGGATTTCTTCTATATTAAAGGAGTGACGGATATGCATAAAATATCGGCAAAAAAAATCCGGCAGCTATGGCTTGGTCTTTTTGGCATCCTATGCTGCATTGCCCTAGATCAAGTGACCAAACAGCTCGCCATCCAATATTTAAAGGACGCGCCGGCAGTTCCGCTGATTCCGGGCGTATTTGAATTATCCTATCTGGAAAATCACGGAGCCGCGTTTGGGATTATGCAAGGGTGGAAAACATTTCTGATCCTGATGACGATCGTGACGTTAGTCATATTGACTGTATTGTATATCCGTATTCCGGAGGACAGACATTTCCTGTTTATTCGCCTGATCGTGTTATTGTTGATTTCAGGCGCGATTGGAAATTTTATTGACCGTTGCCAAAACGATTATGTAGTGGATTTTTTCTATTTTAGCCTGATCGATTTTCCGATCTTTAATGTGGCGGATATCTATGTGACCGTAGGGGCGTGCCTGCTGATGATTGTTTTTTGTTTTTATTACAAAGAAGAGGAAATCGATATGCTGTTAAGGCAGCTTGTATTCTGGAAAAAGAAAGAAAAGCATTGATATGGATAAGTTGACATGGATTACGCAGGAGAAGGATCTTGGAATTCGGCTCGATCAATATTTATCTGGGCAAATGCCGGAAATGACCCGTTCGTTTATACAAAAACTGATCAAAGACGGACAATCTATGGTGGACGCAAAACCCGCAAAAGCCAATTACAGGCTGAAACCCTTACAAACAGTAGCATTGTCCGTGCCTTTGCCAAAAGAAACGGAAATTCTCCCAGAACCGATCCCGTTGGATATTTTATATGAGGACGACGATCTTTTAATTGTCAATAAGCCAAAGGGAATGGTCGTGCATCCGTCTGCCGGGCATAGCTCTGGGACGCTCGTCAATGCGGTTATGTACCATTGCAAAGAAAGCCTTTCCGGGATCAATGGGGAGATACGCCCTGGAATTGTGCATCGAATTGACAAAGACACGACAGGTTCGTTAATTATCTGTAAAAATGACGAAAGCCATCTCAAGATTGCAGAGCAGATCAAAGAACACTCTGTAAAACGCATTTACCGTGGATTGGTGATCGGAAATTTTCGGGAAGAGCGCGGGACGATTACAGGTAATATTGGCAGGCATCCGTCGGATCGCAAGAAAATGGCGGTCATTACGGAAGGCGGGAAACCGGCCGTCACCAATTTTCGGGTGTTAGAACCATTCCGGGACGCTTCCTATATGGAGTTTCGGCTGGAAACCGGAAGAACGCACCAGATCCGTGTGCATATGGCAAGCCTTGGGCATCCTTTGCTTGGGGATACGGTGTATGGGAGCGTCAAAAATTCCTATCGGTTACAAGGACAGGCATTACACGCCATGACTATCGGATTTATGCATCCCAGAACAGGCCGTTATCTGGAAATATCCGCGCCGCTGCCGGAATATTTTTATGAGTTAATCAAACGGATGCGTAGTTTATCTTGATTTGTCTGTACATTTTCAAAAAAATAGAATATAATGAGATTATTACAAGATAAGGAGGGGGTTTTATGGATCATCCCATTTATACGATTGGCAGGGAATTTGGAAGCGGGGGCAAGGATGTGGGAGTCGCCTTAGCCAGGCGTTTAGGCGTCAAATGCTACGATAAGGAATTGCTGGCGGAAGCCGCAAAACAAAGCGGGTTTTGCGCGGAGATCTTTGAAAATCACGATGAAAAGCCGACGAGCAGTTTTTTATATTCGTTAGTGATGGATACGTATTCCTTTGGCGGATATTCCTCGGCGCCGTTTTTGGATATGCCGTTAAATCATAAGGTGTTTTTGGCACAGTTTGACGCGATCAAAAAGATTGCGCAAAAAGAATCCTGTGTTATGGTCGGACGTTGTGCAGATTACGCGCTGGCAGACAATCCGGAATGCTTAAATGTGTTTATTCATGCAGATTTGGACTACCGAATCCAACGGATTTCCAGGAAACTGAATTTACCTTCCAATAAGGCCAAGGATCAGATTCAAAAAACGGATAAACAGCGTGCAAGTTATTATAATTATTATACCAGTAAAAAATGGGGAAATGCGAAAAGCTACCACCTGACGATTAACAGCGGACAAATTGGCATAGAAGGATGCGTAGACTTGATTTTGGCATACCGTGAACACATGGGGAAGCATTAGATGATGCCTCCCCATGATTGTCTATAACTATTCGCAAAAAGCAACTTTAACGAATAGTTAGTGTATTAACTGCCGATCCGACCTTCTTGCATAGGAATGATCCTGTCGCATTGATGGGCAATATCCATATCATGCGTTACCAGCAAAAATCGGACTAAAAGAAGCGTCCAGGCCAAAACCTATTTCTGTTTTTACTGATTTGTCTGGAAAAAATAAAATGGAAAATAACATATAATAGAAAGGCTGTGATCGCCGTTATGGCGGATATCATCAGTATGTAGTGTAAACTTCCGGAAAAGATCAGCATCACTTCTGCGGACAAGACAAAAATGCCTGTCGTATTCCATGCGGTAACAGCATGGCGGCGCGGCTTTTCCTTTCTTTGGTTTAAGACATATAACCTGTTCCAGCGTGTGATAGCGCCGCCACATCACAAACAGGTTGATAAGCGTCCATAGAATTCCTGCAATGAGCGACGTATATTCCATGCCCTCAGATAGGCCGCGTTTGTTGATACTTTCTATTACAACTCACAAGAATCCAGCAGAACCGTAAACGGCCCGTCGTTTTCCAGCGATATTTGCATATCTGCTCCAAAGATTCCGGTCTCTACTGTAATGTTAGTCTTTTTACATTCAGAGATAATATATTCGTAGAGCCGGTTGGCAAGCTCCGGCGAAGCGGAACGGATAAAAGACGGCCGGTTGCCTTTTTTGCAGTCCGCATACAGCGTAAACTGCGACACCAATAGCAGACTGCCGCCTACGTCTTGTAACGATAGGTTGGTTTTGCCGTCTGTATCGGCAAAAATACGCAGATGGATCAATTTTTTAATCAGTTTATCTGCAATTTCCTCCGTATCCCCGTCGCAAATCCCAATCAGCGTTAAAAATCCTTTTGTAATCTGTCCTGTCACTTCCTGTCCTACCATGACTTTTGCATGATTGACGCGTTGTATTAAAAAACGCATAGGTCTCCTCCTTTGCTGTATTGAACAATCAACAGCTCCACAGCGATTTTATCCTGCATTTGCCCTGTTTTTACGGCTTCTTCGGCACAGGCTCCGTCGCGTAGCGCCAAAAGAAGCTGTTTAATTGTAAAGCGTCTGGCCTGCGTCTGATATTTGCGTATCGCAAACGCAGGAGCCTTGATTTTTTGGGCGATTTCCTGTCCTCCATATCCTTGCTGCGTCAGTTCTTTGACTTCCAGTAAGATTCTAAACTGCCTAATAATTAAGAATAAAATCCGCATCGGCGCTTCTTTTAACGCCAGCAGGCCGTAGTACAAATGCAGAGCTTTTTCCTGATTATGGCCGGAAATCGCATCGATCATTTCAAAAATTTTATTTTCGATCTGTTCCGTTACAATCGCTCTGATATCGTCGGCTTCGATGATTTCTTTTTGGAGGGTGTAACATAAAAGCTTTTCCAGCTCCCGATCAATATTGCCCATATCCAGACCGGTTCTGCTCAAAAAAAGAGTTAAAACGGGTTGGGTAATCTTTTTACCCTCTTTTCCGATCCTGCCCAATATCCAGCGGGTAATCAGGCTTTCGCTCTGTGTCGAAAATTCGATCACGCTTCCCGATTTTTTGGCGGCTTTATAGGCTTTCGCGCGTTTATCCACTTCCGATTCCACAAACAAAAAACTGGTCGTTGCAGGGATTTGTGGCAAATATTCGGTCAAAGGTTCGCACGGATGCTTAAAAAAGCCGCTCTCTTCTACGACGATCACTCTGCGATCCGCAAAAAACGGAAGCGTTTCGGCCAAATCGATCAATTCTCCCGGCCGGATGCCTTTTCCTTCGAAAACGGAGACGTTCATCGTATCCCCCGCTTTGGCCATCGCGCCAAGCAGCTTATCTTGGTATTGTTTTTTCAGATAAG
>CAOJLW010000048.1 GCA_948438565.1 uncultured Lachnospiraceae bacterium
TTCTATGATCAATAACAGGAGGAATTTCATGAGCAGGATTGCAATTATTTCAGACAGCAATAGTGGGATTATACCAGATGAAGCGGAAAGATTTGGCGTCCATATCTTGCCGATGCCATTTTTTATCGATAATGAAACTTATTTTGAAGGCGTAAACCTGACGCAGGAGCAGTTTTATGCCAGGCTTGGGGAAGGAGGAGGGATATCCACTTCGATGCCTTCCATGGAGCAGGTGACGCAGCTATGGGATCGGCTTTTACAGGAATATGATGAGATTGTGCATATTCCGATGTCCAGCGGATTGAGCGGATCATTCGATATGGCGGCCATGCTGGCGAAGGATTACGAGGGCAAGGTATTTGTCGTCAATAACCAGAGGATTTCCGTTACGCAGCGTCAGTCCGTTTTAGACGCCAAGGCGCTTGCCGATCAAGGGAAGTCCGGAGCTCAGATCCAGGAGATTTTAGAGAGGGAAAAATTTGAGTCCTCGATCTATATTATGTTGGATACCCTGACTTATTTGAAAAAAGGCGGGAGGATTACCCCGGCTGCGGCAGCCATCGGCACGTTGTTGCGTCTAAAGCCGGTGCTTCAGATCCAGGGGGAAAAGCTGGATGCATTTGCCAAGGCAAGGACGGTCAAGCAGGCCAAAACGATTATGGTCGATGCGATGAAAAACGATTTTGCGAACCGTTTTCACGATCCGGAGGGCAAGCATATGCATCTGCAAATCGCCTATACCTATGATTTGGAAGCGGCTAAGATATTTTTGGCCGAAGTGCAGGAGTTGTTTCCCAACCATGAGATTGTGGTGAATCCATTGTCTTTGAGCGTATCCTGTCATATTGGGCCTGGCTCTTTGGCGATTGCCTGTTCCAAATGGATTCCGGAATTGACGTAATCATACGGCAGTGTGAAAAGTACCTAAAGGAAAAACGATAAATGCGGCTGCTTTTAGAACGGGCCGTTTTTTAAGGAGGAAATGAAATATGGTAAAAGCAGTTGTCGGTGCGAACTGGGGAGATGAAGGAAAAGGAAAAATAACGGATATGTTGGCAAAGGAAGCGGACATTATCGTGCGTTTCCAGGGCGGTGCAAACGCAGGGCATACGATTGTAAACAGCTATGGAAAATTTGCGCTTCATACTCTGCCGTCCGGTGTGTTTTACAACCATACGACGAGTATTATCGGAAACGGCGTGGCGTTAAATATCCCGGCGCTGTTTGGGGAAATCCAGTCCATAATGGGACAGGGCGTGCCGCAGCCTAAGGTGTTGGTATCGGATCGCGCGCAAATTGTGATGCCGTATCATATTTTATTTGACCAATATGAAGAAGAGCGTTTGGGCGGAAAATCTTTCGGATCTACCAAGTCGGGCATTGCGCCGTTTTATTCCGATAAATATGCCAAAATCGGTTTTCAGGTTCATGAGCTGTTGGAAGAGGATACCTTAAAAGAAAAGTTAAAACGCGTCTGTGAGACAAAAAATGTCCTGTTGGAGCACTTATACCATAAGCCGCTGTTAAATCCGGAAGAGCTGTTTCATACCTTGCAGGAATATCGCGATATGATCCGGCCTTATATCTGCGACGTATCCGCTTTTTTGGATCGTGCCATCAAGGACGGAAAAAATATTCTGTTAGAAGGACAACTTGGGACGTTAAAAGATCCGGATCACGGGATTTATCCGATGGTAACCTCTTCGTCCACGTTAGCCGCATACGGCGCAGTCGGCGCCGGAATCCCGCCTTATGAAATCAGACAGATTATCACCGTATGCAAGGCGTATTCCTCCGCAGTCGGCGCGGGAGCCGTTGTCAGTGAGATTTTCGGAGAGGAAGCGGACGAGCTGCGCAGACGCGGCGGCGACGGCGGCGAATATGGCGTGACGACCGGCCGGCCAAGGCGTATGGGGTGGTTTGACTGCGTGGCGAGCAAATACGGCTGTAGGCTGCAAGGGACAACCGACGTTGCGTTTACCGTATTGGATGTGCTTGGATATCTGGATGAAATTCCCGTCTGTGTGGGTTATGAGATCGACGGCGAAGCGACGACGGATTTTCCAACGACCGGAAGATTAGAGCGGGCAAAGCCTGTGTTAGAGATCCTTCCGGGATGGAAAGAGGATATCCGCGGAATTCGGACATACGAAGATCTGCCGCAAAATTGCAGGGATTATATAGAATTTGTAGAAAAGCAAATCGGCTATCCGATCACGATGGTATCGAACGGACCGGGAAGAGAAGATATCATTTACCGAAAATCGGCAATTTCGTAAGCGAGAGACAGACAGCTGTGCACAAACGAAAGGACCGGGAATCCAAAACAGGTTCCCGGCCTTTTTTCGTGCGTTATTTGCCAGATTCCTCTTTCTGTCTCATGTTCTGGGAAGCTTCTTTTTTCTGCGTGATGTAGCGGTACATGGACAGATAGATCCAAAGCAGGACAGGGATCAGGATGGTCAGGCCAATAGATATTTTTAGGTACGTAAAAGTACGCGGACTGTCAAGTAAGGCAAAAATCAGTGTGGCAAAATAGAGTCCTGCAAGGACGACGACGCCAGCGATAGCTAGAATCCGTTTCGTGTTTTTCATAAAAAATCTCCTTTGTTCGATATTTCGAATGCATTATAACGTCCAAAATAATGCAAAACGCGGGATTTGTCAATATCTTAAAAAAGTCTTAAAAAAATCCTTCCGATATCTTTATTGTACCCTCCCGCCATAAATGTTAGACTAAGTGTATCAAATGTATTAATACACTTAGATTAGAAGAGGAGGTTATCGGGTTGCTGCAATTAAATTACAGGGATGCCAAACCCATCTATGAACAGATCAAAGAAGGAATTCGGCGGCTGTTATTATCCAATGCAATTTTAGCGGATGAGCGCCTGCCGTCTGTCCGTGAGCTTGCATCGAGCTTGGCCATTAATCCCAATACGATACAGAGGGCATATCGGGAGCTGGAATCGGAAGGCTATATATACACCAAGCAGGGCAAAGGGACGTTTGCGGCTGCTACGGCTGTACTTCAAAAGACAAGGGAACAACAGCTTCTTCTCGCATTCGACGATGTGGTGTCGGAACTGTTTTTTCTGGATGTAACAAGCGAAGAGCTCGGACACCGTATGGAAAATCTGGAACAGGGGAGGGCGGATCAGAATGATTGAAGTAAATAACTTAGTAAAAGAGTTTGGCAGTTTTCGCGTTCTGGACGGCGCGGATATGTATGTGAAAAAAGGAGCGATCTACGGACTGGTCGGCCCAAACGGCGCCGGAAAATCCACGCTGCTGCGGCATTTGACCGGCATATACAGGCAGGATGGCGGGACGGTGAAAATTACGGGCGAAGAGGTTTATGAAAATCCTAGGGTAAAAGAAAAGTTTGCATTTATCCCCGACGATATCTTTTATTTTATGCAGGCGGACACACTGGAAATGATGCGGTTTTACAAGGGGATTTACCCCAAATTTGACGAAAAGATGTTTTATCGTTTGATGGAGTATTTTCCGTCTATTAATCCCAAAAAGAGTATCCGCAGCCTGTCCAAGGGTATGCAAAAACAGGTCGCGTTTTGGCTTGCAGTCTGTATTCGTCCGGAGCTTCTGATTTTAGACGAACCGGTTGACGGGTTGGATCCGGTTATGCGCCGCCAGATTTGGAGCATTATTATGGCCGATGTGGCGGAGCATAATACAACGGTGGTAGTATCCTCGCACAACTTAAGGGAGCTTGAGGATGTATGCGATCATGTGGGGATTATGCATAAAGGGAAGATTATAATTGAACGTTCCCTAAGCGATTTGCAGGGGAGCGTCTGCAAAATTCAGGCGGCTTTTCAGGCGGAGATGCCAAAGCTTCCGGAAGGCTTTGAGGTACTGCATATGGCCAATACCGGCAGGGTCTACACCCTGATTGTCAAGGGGAATCCGAACGAAGCAAAGATGCAGTTAGAAAAAATGCATCCGATGTTGATTGATATTCTTCCATTGACGCTCGAAGAGATTTTCATATATGAATTAGGAGGGGTAGATTATGAAGTCAAAGACATCCTGTTTTAATAAAGCTATTTTTAAGAAGAATATTACGCATTTCTGGCCGATTTGGCTGGTATTCATTGCGTGGAATCTATTTATCCTTCCATTTATGATTTACAATACTTCCCTGCAATATAGCAGGATGCACCTGTCGGCGGAACAGTTAAAGCAGAACCAAAACAGTGATATTTTGTCGTTGGTATCCGTATTTACGAATCCGGGGATCATCTTTGCTTTTACCCTGGTGGTTGTGGTAGCGGTGTTTTCTTATTTGTATAATAACAGAGCGGCCAATACGTTTCATGCGTTTCCGGTTACCAGAAAGGAATTGTTTGTGACCAATTATGTTTCCGGACTTCTGTTTTTAATCGTTCCGCAGGTGATTGCATTTTTAGCAGGAATGCTGGTAAGCGCGTTATGCGGCTATACCAATGCCAATCAGCTTTTCATTGGTCTGTTATTCGCCATGGGAATCAGTTTTTTCTTTTATAGCTTTACGGTGTTTATCGCCATGTTTACCGGACAGTCCTTTGCCGTTCCGGTGTTTGCCGTGATTTTAAATTTTTTGTATGTCGGCGCCAAAATGCTGTTTAGCAATTTGAGAGGGATGCTGGCCTATGGAATTTCAGCGAATTTTAATTCAGGTAAACTGGATTTGCTTTCACCGCTCTATTATTTTATAGATAAGGTAGGTGTGGACTATGACTATTCCGGCGAATATGCAGTCAGTACGGGATTAACCGGATCTAAAGTCGTGGCGGCTTATGCTCTGGCTGCAGTGGTATTTGTCATCGCCGCCTATTTGGTATACCGGAAACGGGATATTGAAACGGCTGGAAGTCTGATTTCCGTTCCATGGATTTGTCCGATTTTTCGCTGGGGGGCTGCATTTTGCGGCGGTTGTTTGTTCAGTGAGATGTTTTGTGATATAATCGGCATTCGGTCAAATCGAGGAATCTTTTATGGTCTGTTGCTGTTGTCGATTTTATTTAGTACGGTTTTCTTTTTTGTGGCGCAGATGTTTTTGGAAAAAGGGTTCCGTGTGTTTCGCAAAAAGCGTCTGCTTGAGTGCGGCGTTATGCTGGCGGCGGTTGTTGTTTTGCTGCTTGGGATTGAATTTGACTGGACAGGGCAGGAAAAGAAGATGCCGGATCCGTCAAAAGTGGATCGGGCGTATATCAATAGCGTACAGATTGCAGGAGGTTCGGACAGTGAAGTCATTGCCAAGATTATGGATATTCATAGCCAGATGATTGCATCCAAAAAAGAGTTTGAGGCATTTGTTGCCGAAAATGACAGTCAGGCAGACTATTATGACGGACTTTCGGACGGTTATGGCACAGCTTACGTTTCCATTAAATATTTTCTGAAAAATGGTTCGACCCTACAGCGTCACTATGAGGTACCCTGTTTAAAAGAGATGCTTATGGATTCGACGACAGTCATTGGGAAAACGCTGGATCTTTGCCTGACGCCGGAGGTCTATTTGAAAAACCAGATTTGCTCCAATTACGAGGATATGAAATTCAGCCATTGCAATATCGATCTGTATGACGGCGGCCGTGAACGTCGGGAGTATGTCTTTTCCACTGAGGATACCGATAAGATTTACCAGGCCATTGTACAAGACGCGAAAGAAGGAAATTTTCGGAATATTATCTCTGATATGTATAATTATTATGAAAGCTCCGGAGATGATTACTATAATACGATCAATTTTGAATATTACAACAAAAATGGAATTGTTTCGATGCATGAAGAATATACGCAGGAGCCACAAAATCGGTATGGCTTCACGCGGTCGTCAGGCGGCAGTATTACGTTTGACGACAATTGTAAAAATTTGATTTCGGCGTTAATCGAAACCGGCGCAATCGAAAGTGTGGACGATTTGGTTACAAAAGAGGTATGGAACAAAGAGACGGAGGCTCTGGAGGTCGAAGAGGATGTGGAAGCCGCAGTGCAGTGACGCATAGACAGTTTAGAAGGATAACAGCCAAAATCAAAGGTTGTTATTCTTCTTTTCTTATTGTAAACTGTATATGCAAATATAGGACAAGGGAGTATGATATGGAAAAAGGGCATAAAATTGACAAAATAGAGCCAGGCAGCATTGCGGAAGAACTGGGACTTATGCCAGGGGATATCTTAATTTCGATTAACGGACAGACCGTTGAGGACGTTTTTGACTATCATTATCTGATGCAGGATGAAGAGCTGGAGATTTTGGTGCAAAAACCGGACGGTGAAGAATGGGAGCTGGATATCGAAAAGGATTATGAAGAGGATCTGGGGGTTGCTTTTGAAAATGGCTTGATGGACAGCTATCGATCTTGTAGGAACCGGTGTATGTTTTGTTTTATAGACCAGATGCCAAAGGGGATGCGGGAAACGCTTTATTTTAAAGACGACGACGCTAGGCTTTCCTTTTTGCAGGGCAATTATGTTACGCTTACGAATCTGTCCGAACATGATATTTCCCGTATTATCCGGTATCATCTGGAGCCGATCAATATTTCTGTGCATACGATGGATCCCGCGCTCCGCTGTCGGATGTTAAATAACCGTTTTGCCGGGGAGGCGCTGAAAAAAATGCGTCTGCTCGCAGACGCCGGAATTTTGATGAATGGACAGATTGTGCTCTGTAAGGGTATTAACGATGGCATACAGCTGGAAGAAAGCATAAAAAAGCTGACGGAATATATTCCTTATATGCAGAGCCTTTCCGTCGTTCCGGTGGGACTTACCAAATATCGGGACGGTTTGTATCCGTTAGAGCCGTTTACAAAGGAGGACGCTATAGAGACGTTAGCTTGCATCCACCGATGGCAGCGTGATTGTATGGAGCGCTACGGCATTCATTTTGTCCATGCCGGAGACGAGTGGTATCTGCTTGCCAACGAACCGCTTCCGCCGGGAGACGCCTATGACGGTTATTTGCAGCTGGAAAACGGCGTCGGTATGCTGCGCCTGTTAAACGATGAATTTATGGAGGCTTTAGACAAGGCAAACGCCGATGGCGCAGCCAGCCGTCGGGTGACGATTGCAACCGGCGTTTTGGCGGCGCCAACCATTGAGCGGCTGTGCGGCTGCTTTATGCAGAAATTCCCCAATGTAACGGTACAGGTTGCGCCGATTCGGAATGATTTTTTCGGCGCTCGGATTACAGTTTCCGGACTTTTGACCGGGCAGGATATTCTGGCGCAGTTAAAAGGGCGCGATTTGGGAGATCGGCTGCTGCTTTCGTGCAATTTGCTGCGGAGCGGAGAAGAGGTCTTTTTGGATGATGTTACGCTGGCCGAGGTTAAAAATACTTTACAAGTACAGGTAGATATTGTAAAATCAAGCGGACAAGATTTGATGGATGCATTGTTAAAATAGAAGAGGAAAGAGGAGTGAATATGAGTAAGCCGGTGGTAGCAGTCGTAGGTCGGCCCAATGTTGGAAAGTCTACGCTATTTAACGTTCTTGCCGGAGAACGGATTGCAATTGTAAAGGATACGCCCGGTGTGACCAGGGATCGGATTTATGCGGACGCCTCCTGGCTGAACCGGGATTTTACGTTAATTGATACGGGCGGAATCGAGCCGGATTCCAAAGACATTATTTTATCTCAGATGCGGGAGCAGGCCCAGATTGCAATCGATACGGCGGATGTGATTTTATTTTTGACGGATGTCCGTCAGGGGATGATAGACGCGGATGAAAAAGTGGCGGATTTGCTGCGCCGTTCCCATAAACCGGTTGTGTTAGTCGTCAATAAAGTGGACAGCTTTGAAAAATATATGCCGGACGTCTATGAATTTTATAACCTGGGCATCGGGGAGCCGTTTCCAATTTCCGCGTCGTCCCAACTGGGGATTGGCGAGCTTTTGGATGCCATAATCCAACATTTTCCGGAACAAGACAGTGAGGAAGAGGAGGATGGACGTCCGCGGATTGCTCTGATCGGAAAACCCAATGTCGGCAAATCGTCGCTTGTCAATTATCTGTTGGGAGAAAAGCGCGTTATTGTATCCGAGATTGCCGGGACGACCAGAGACGCCATTGATACCGTGATCAAGTATCATGGACAGGAATATGTCTTTATTGACACGGCGGGATTGCGCCGAAAGAGCAAAGTAAAAGAGGATTTGGAGCGTTATAGCATTATCCGTGCGGTAACGGCCGTAGAACGCGCCGATGTGGCCATTATCATGATTGACGCCACAGAAGGCGTGACGGAACAGGACGCTAAAATTGCCGGAATTGCGCACGAACGGGGCAAAGGTATCCTGATTGTTGTCAACAAATGGGATGCGGTGCAAAAAGACGATCGGACCATGCATAAGCATACGGATAAAATCCGATCAGTGTTAAGCTTTATGCCCTATGCGGAAATCCTGTTTATTTCTGCAAAGACAGGGCAGCGGACAGGGAAGCTCTATGATATGATTCAAATGGTGATAGCCAACAATGCCATGCGGATTAAAACCGGTGTGCTCAATGAAATTATTATGGAGGCAGTGGCGATGCAGCAGCCGCCTTCCGACCGTGGAAAACGTTTGCGGGTGTATTATGCGACGCAGGTGGCGGTGAAACCGCCGACATTTGTCTTGTTTGTCAACGACAAGTCCCTGATGCATTTTTCTTATCTGCGGTATCTGGAAAACCGGATCCGGGATGCCTTTGGATTTCGTGGGACTGCGCTTCGGTTTTTTGTCCGGGAAAAGAATGGGGAGTGACGCTATGTTATGGAATCGGATCATAGTCCTGGTAATCGGATATTTTTGCGGGATTTTCCTTTCCGGCTATGCCTACAGTAAATCCAAACACCAGGATATCACCAAAATGGGGAGCGGCAATGCCGGAACTACCAATACATTCCGGATGTATGGTTGGAAGGCAGGATTGATTACGTTGCTGGGGGATGTTTCCAAGCCGATCGCGGCGATTTTGATCACATGGTTGATCTTTCATGCCAGAGAGCCGGAAGGCGTGCGTCTGTTGGAGTTATATGCGGGACTTGGCACGATTATCGGGCATAATTATCCGTTTTATATGAAACACTTTAAAGGAGGGAAAGGCATTGCCTGTACGGGCGGTATGATGATTGCGTTTTGCCCGTTGGAAGTGCCGATTGGACTTTCGTTATTTATGATAACGACTGCCCTGACCAAATATGTATCCGTAGGCTCTATAGTCGGTCTGGTCAGTTTTTTTGTGCAGACCGTTTTGTTCGGCGAACTGGGACTTTTGGATGTGACAAAAACATACCGCCTGGAAGTCTATGGATTGGCGGCGTTTATTATGCTGATGGGGATTGTGCGCCATCGGGAAAATATCAAGCGTCTGCTAAACGGAACGGAAAATAAATTCAGCTTGAAGAAGAAAACGAATAAGGAGGTTCCATAATGGCAAAAGCAGGAATCATCGGAGCCGGAAGCTGGGGTTGCGCGCTTGCGGCTGTATTGGATAAAAACGGTCATCAGGTGACCATTTGGTCTGTTTTTGAGGATGAGATCGCCATGCTAAAAGAAAAGCATGAGCATATCAAAAAGCTGCCGGGCGTTCCATTATCCGCCAGCATTGCCTTTACCTCAGATCTTGGAGAGGCGGTGCGCGGTGCAGATTTACTGGTGCTTGCGGCGCCGTCCGCCTATACCCGGGATACGGTTAGGAAAATGGCTCCGTTGGTTGGAGAAGCTCCAATGATTGTCAGCGTGGCCAAAGGGATTGAAGAAAAGAGCCTGATGACCTTATTTGAAGTGATCAAAGACGAGATTCCGTCAGCGGACGCCGCCGTCTTATGCGGGCCAAGCCATGCGGAGGAGGTGGGCAGGGAATTGCCTACGACCCTGGTGGCAGGAGCGGCTTCCAAAAAGACGGCGGAATTTATTCAGGGCGTGTTTATGAATGAAGTGTTCCGCGTCTATACAAGTCCGGATGTGCTGGGGATGGAGCTTGGCGGAGCTTTAAAAAACGTAATTGCGCTGGCAGCGGGCATGGCGGATGGTCTGGGTTATGGGGACAATACCAAAGCCGCGTTAATTACCCGCGGCATTGCGGAAATCAGCCGTTTGGCCGTAAAAATGGGAGCTAAACCGGAAACGCTAAACGGTCTGACCGGGATTGGCGATTTGATTGTCACCTGCGCCAGCAGGCATTCCAGAAACCGTAGAGCGGGTATGTTAATGGGGCAGGGGTATACGATGCAGCAGGCGATGGATGAAGTCCAGATGGTTGTCGAAGGGGTATATTCCACCAAAGCCGCTGTCGCGCTTGGACAAAAATATCAGGTGTCTATGCCGATTATCGAACAGGTTCATGCAGTCTTGTTTGAAGATAAGCCGGCCAGGGACGCGGTGATGGATTTGATGCTCAGGGACAGGCGGGCGGAATATACGACGCAGGAATGGGAGTAAAAATAAAATGGAAACAATTCGGATTAAATATTTTTCGGAGGATATAGAAAGGCTTTGCTATGTCGATGGCAAATCCGATTGGATCGATCTGCGCGCGTCCGAACGCGCGGCATTAAAGGCGGGAGAATTTGCTCTGATCCCGCTGGGCGTCGCTATGCGTCTGCCGGACGGGTATGAGGGGCATTTGGTTCCGCGCAGCTCGACGTTTAAAAATTATGGCATTTTACAGACCAATAGCTGCGGCGTTATTGACAATTCCTATTGCGGGGACGACGATATGTGGAGGATGCCCGTCTACGCGACCAGGGATACGGTCATTGAAAAAAACGATCGCATCTGTCAATTCCGGATTGTAAAAAACCAGCCCCAGATCGTCTTTGAGGAATGTAAGCAGTTGGGGACGAAAAACCGCGGCGGTTTTGGGAGCACCGGAAAGCAGTAAAAGTGGAAAAAATTGCATAGCTTCTGGTTTTTTTGGACAGCTTATGCTATAATACAATACGTTACAGAAATACAGAAAAAACATTGGAGGATATTTTTATGAAAGGAAATGTTATTGTAGGACAATCCGGAGGACCGACTGCCGTAATCAATTCCAGTCTGGCAGGGGTTTATAAGGCGGCAGTTGCCTGCGGGGCAAAAAAAGTATATGGTATGCGTTACGGAATCGAAGGCCTTTTGGCTGAGAAGTATGTGGATTTGTCCGAATACTTAAAAGGCGATTTAGAGGTAGAGCTTTTAAAGCATACGCCGGCGTCTTATCTTGGCACTTGCCGCTACAAATTGCCGCCGCATGAGGGCAATGAAGAATTATACGAAAAAATCTTTACCATCCTGGACAAATTGGAAGTAGAAGTTTTGGCCTATATCGGCGGCAACGATTCGATGGATACGATTAAACAGTTGTCGGATTATGCGGCTGCCAACGGCAAGTCTCAGAGATTTATGGGCGTGCCAAAGACCATTGACAACGATCTGCCAATCACCGATCATACGCCGGGATTTGGCAGCGCAGCCAAATATATTGCATCTTCCGTTAAGGAAGTGATCTGCGACGGCAGAGGTTTTGCCAATACGCCAATGGTAACGATTATTGAGATTATGGGACGTAATGCAGGATGGCTGACCGCGGCAGCGGCTTTGGCAA
>CAOJLW010000049.1 GCA_948438565.1 uncultured Lachnospiraceae bacterium
AACATCTGACAGCGGATATCTGGAAATCCTCCAGCGTATCCGGGAAAATGGCGATACACAGGCAGGTACATATTCTTATCAGGATGAAAACGGCTCCGAACAACTGGTGGTCTATAAATATTTAAAAGAACGGAACTGGGTTTTTATGGTGCATGACGATGCATCGGAAGTCTATGGCGCCGTAGGGACAGTACGCACCACGGTAGGCCTTTTGTGCGCAATGGTAGCGACAGTGGTGATACTGGCCACACTGTTTAGCCTGCACCGGGAAGGCCGGGAGTTAATGGTCATGGAACACGCGATACGACGCCTTGGCAATCTGGAGCTTTCCGCCGATCAGGAACTAACGCCCTTTTATGGCAGAAAGGATGAAATTGGCATGATCGCACAGACGATCCATCATGTCTGCGACTGCCTGCGAAAAACCATTGATGATATCGGCCGGATTTTAGGCGAAATGGCCAACGGCAATATTGCAGTAGACGTGGTCAAAAACGAGTCCTATTATATCGGTGATTTTAGGGTTCTGGCCGAAAGTTTAAAAAGCATCCGTACCCACCTAACAGATGTCATGCGCGACATTACCCATATTGCCAATCAGGTAAACAGCGGCGCGAACCGGGTATCCGCAGGCGCCCAGGCATTGTCCCAGGGGACTATGGAACAGCAGGTTTCCATCAACGGACTGGTTTCCAATATCACGGATATCACCGCACAAATCCAAAACAGTACGGTTCGTTGCAGCAATGCCAGTGAATTGGTTGACCGGGCAACCGGCTACGCAGCCGAAGCCGATACCAAAATGGAACAATTAATTGCCGCCACCAGAAATATTGACCAGTCCTCCGCCCAGATTGGCAGTATCGTAAAAACCATTGAAGATATCGCCTTCCAGACCAATATCCTTGCGTTAAACGCTTCTGTCGAGGCCGCCCGGGCCGGCAGCGCAGGCAAAGGATTTTCTGTCGTATCGGATGAAGTCAGAAACCTGGCAGGCAGATCGGCCGAAGCTGCCGGGAATACCAGTACATTAATCGGCCGTTCAATCAACGACGTCAAAACAGGAACGGAATCCACCAGCGTTGCCATTTCCGCCATGCAGGTGATTAGCGAATGCATCCAATCCATCAAAACGCTGATGGATGAGATTGCGCTTGCCAGCAGCCAGCAATCGGAAATGATTGCCTCTGTAGAAAACCGGGTCAAAGAAGTTTCCAAAGTCATAGAGGCCAACTCGGAAGCCGCACAGGAAAGCGCGAATATTTCAAACGAGTTGTCTCATCAGGCTCAAACGCTCAATCAATTGATTCAACAGTTCCGCATCCAGTAAGCATTTGCTAAATACCGCTATCAAAGTTCGCAGAATGGAAGGCTTCCATCCTGCGGACTTTTTTTACCCTCTCTCTTTTTTATTTTCTTCAAGCTTCTCTCTGACAGGATTGTCGAATTTTGACATATATGATCCACGTCATCCAAACACAAAAATGTGTTAAAAAATGCCCAAAATAATGTCGATTTTGATATTATAATTGACAGAATATAAGTCGGAGGGTATACTAAAAACATAGCTGTTAACTGTAAGGAGAAACTATGAAGAAGATTTTGAATATCAGAAAAAATTTATATATCTTTAAACCGATTGTCATATCGTGTATTTTTTCCCTTATTGATCTACTGCCGATACCCTATTGGACCGATTGGCTGGAACATTTTTTTTCTTATGATTTTGCAGTAATAATTCCAATCGGCTTAGCATTATGGACATTTACCACAAGTCTTATGATATTAATGATTGAAAAAAAAGATGAATGCTATATGGGTATTGCCTATCACGAATTATATAAAATCAAAGCGCGGCAATATCCCTATGGCTTGGAACAACTCATGCTGATTTTGATCATGCTTTTGGTTTTATCCGCATTTTTGCAATTGCCCATTACCATGTTTGCCTGTATTCTGATGCAAATGTATATTATGATACAAATGTTTTATATGATGCAAAACTCTTTATCAAAAGAGGCTGTGGAACAATTGATCCAAAACGATTTATATATCTATCTTCATAAAAAAAACGCTCAAATTGAAAAAACGGATATTTTTCGTTTTCCTCTCTTCCAAGACGGCAAGGATGAGCTGCTCATCGTAAAATCGATCAAACGTATCGATCTGTCCCATAGGCAGGAACGGGAAACTTTTATCCAACTGCTGCCCAAATCCGGACTATATCAGCTTGCATATGAAGAAGCCGTTTTGATAGGTATGTATTTAACCGATCATATCCTTGCTTCCTCCGCCCCGAAAACAGAACTGCACAGCTTGATCGACGAATGGTTCCTGACAAAAGATTGCAGCCTTGGCATTCAAAAAGGCATCATCCTATCCCTGTCTAAAAACAGCAGGTTCCATACCAAACATTGGGTATACCCATTACTGAATCTTATGGACGCTTTAGGAAAAACAAAAGAGATGCAGGAACTGAAAGCCTGGTATATTACAGCCTGCATATTATTGCCGGGATTTGAAGCCTATAAAGAAACAATTATTTTTCTTCCTCAATTACAGAATTGTTATCGACAGGCAAAAATCTATTTTCCAGCGTTTGACTGGGATGATAAAATACTGGGCCATTGGCAGTCTTTATGTCACTTAACCAATTGCCGGCCAACCGATCATTTGGATCTTTTATATAAAATTTTATTCAGCAACTAGGGAGACGTTATATATGCAGGATATCAGATTATTAAAATTATTTAAACAGTATGCTCAGGATCCTGTTCCGATAGCATATGAAGTCACATATTGTAGCTACGGATATTATGACGGATTTGAAATTGTGAAAGCCGCTCCGGCCGCAAGCCGGCTTTTTACAGTAGATACGGAAGCGCCGACGTCCATGTTATATTATGGCGCAAGAAAAGCAATCGGCAGCTTGGCCATTGGAAAAAGTATGCAAATTATGGGTCTGTTCCGCTGTGTAAACGAGCCGTCTGATCAACAAAAAGTCGCCGTATTTTGGCGGCTGGCAGAACAACTCCCTTATTTTGCAGTTGGTTTTTTACAGCTTCGAAACGGTGAATATCGCCAGCGTTGCCAAGAAGTGGAACAAGCATATGATATCCCATTTGACGGCAAACAGAAAGCAGGCTGCCGATGTTTAACCTATTTGACCTATGATCATACCGATTTCATTGTATTCCTCGCGAGCAACAGTATGACATATATGATGCAGACACTGCAAGAAATCGAATCCCGTCCGTATTTTTCTTGTAGACATCATATCTTCGGCGTAGCAAAACATTATCTGACAGCCTTCCAACAAGCGCCAAAACCACTAACGAATTGGCACAGCATAAATTGTAATATTTACGAAAACATCCAACAGATAGAAATGAAGTTTGTCTCGTCCGGATATGAACAGCGGATATTGGCCGGACTCAAATATGGATTGGATCAGATCCATTTGATATGGAATATTAAAAATTACGAAAAAATGACGTATGCTCATACATCCGGCTACGCAAACTTATTGCTCAGGCTTCCAGATACCGATGTCAAAAGCTTTTTATCTCTATTACTGCCCAAAAGCATCCTGACACATCCCCATTTCATGCATCCAAACGGCGTATATCATATCGAAACTTCTATCTATATCCGGGAAAAAAACTGGTCGTCTATTCACGGTCAGACAAATCACGCATATGAAACCAGAACGTCAGGCTGGTGCCGAAAATTAATTGAAAAATATACGCAGTATATGGACTCAGAATTCCAACGGGGCGACGAGGGCTTCCATTCCTATTTCCAGTCCCTGCTATCGACTTTACATACATTACATCAATATGAATGCAACAGCGTCTCCAAAGACCTGTTTCTTATGGTATATCCCGCCCTAAAATTGTTCGATAAACTATTTATGGAAGCCTATGCCAATTTAAGCGACACCGGGGATCGGAACGATCATAAGAGCAGAACTTTAAAAGACGCCTTGGAGCATTTTATAGTATGCATCAATTCCATTATCCGCCATGCCGTTCCTACGAATCTGTTTTTTTTGAGGATTCCGGAATATAGCGGAACATCCTGTTCCATTCCCATAAAACTCAATCTGATGTATGATTGGTTTGCCAACGCCATCCAGGAGCTGTTAAATGACGAAAACATCATCTGCCAATGCCTGTTAATCCCGAAAATGGAAACTATCCCAAAATCCCAATTATTTGATCCTGGAATCAAAACCACCGATCGGCTGCTTTATATATTTTTTTCTCAAAGAACAATTTTTTTACCGCGCAACCTGATGATCATTTTAACACATGAAATATCTCGTTACATAGGAAAAAACATCCGTCTGAGAAAAGAAAGGTGGACGCATCTGCTCCGATCTATCATCAGATATATCGTAGAAAGTCTTTTACACCGTATACAAAATCTGTCTTTTCCAAAAGGCGAACAGGAATATATTTATGAACAATATCAAACGCATATTTTGCCTGAATTGGAAAAGAAAATCTTTTATTTTTTGGAGGCATCCTGCACGCCAAAACTCCAAGATCAGGATTATGGCGGTGATATGGCTGATACCTTAAAAAACGGCATCTATCAAATGTTGACTCTGAAAAACGGAGAATTAGAAACAATTCTCCGGCAAATTCCGGAAGCTTTAGCGCAAAAATTAGACGAACCGGAGGAATTTATCAAATACCATAAATATATTTATAACATCCAACTGGCCATGGTATCGGAATTAAAAGGAATGGCCTATTCCGGGTGGATAGAATATGTCATTGATTTATTGATGCGCACATATCGGGATGTATTCAGCGATATTGTGACAGTTGATGCTTTGCAATGCAGTTTCCAGGATTATCTTGAAGCATATCAGGTTTCCGAAGGCATAATCCTATCCGAAAACAATCGATCCGACGAACGATCGATCCGGGAACTGGCTGTATGCCACGTGATTTTCCAGGAGCAGTCCCAATTGCATATGCATGAATTCGGCGAAAAAACAGAAGAACCCTATATAGCGCATAACCTCTACCGATATGAGTGGGCAAGATCGGAAATCCTGCAATATGCCAATGAATGCCACTGGGAAATTTCCAAGAGATTCCTGCAAAGCGCTTGCAAAAACTCCCTGAAAAGCATACGGGAATTATTTTCCCTTTTCAAAAACGGAAGTCAAAATGAATTGGATCTACCGCAATCTATGCATTCTGTCACTGCACAATATATACAAAACGTCAAAAAGGATTATCAGACTTCCAATGCTTTGCTCTGACGTATATCCAATCCCATGCCAACAAAATTCGGATCATACGCCAAAAGAAGGGGACGCTGCTCTTTGCGTCCCCTTCTGAAAAGTCTGCCCATTTTACCAAACACTACTCCACAGAGCTATGTTTCCCAGCATTAATATCCTACAATCTTTACTGTGGATTTCTGGCCCTTCTTCTTTAATACTGTCTTTTTATAGGTGTTTAAGCGTTTCTTTGGCACCCGGATCTTACATTTTGCATGGATGCCCTTAAAAGCGTTCTTACCCACTTTCGTCAGCTTGCTGGATTTAATGGTAATCTTCTTGAGCAGTTTGTCCTCTGCAAATGCCTTTTCGCCAATCGACTTCACGTTTTTGCCGATTGTCACCTGCGCCAGTTTTTTATTCCCTTTAAATGCATTCTTGGAAACCGCAGTCACCTTAAAGGAAATCTTACCTTTTTTCACAGTTGCCGGAACCGTAAATTTGGTATATGTCTTTTTAGACGGTTTTACAAACGTCACTGTACCGCCGCTTGCCGCAGACTTCGTCACTTTATAGACAGCCTTTTTATACGTAAAGACGCTGCCCACTTTAGGAAGCTGTACGGAAGTGTCTCCTGGCTTTTGATTCGGATCCTGTGTCTGGCCTGGATTTTCCGTCTGACCTGGATTCTGCTGATCTCCGGACGACGCTTTTTTCAATTGACTGATTGCCGCTTTTAATGCATTCATAGCGCTTGTAATAGCAGCCGCATCTTCTTTTTCCTGAATCTCCGGATTGTTCCTGACGGTTTTGGCTGACTGGTACGCCGCCTGTAAATTGGCCATGGACTCTGCCGTATATACGCCGGTCTGCTTCAGGAAAGCCTCCGCTTCCAGAAGCGCGGCATCCATCGCTTCATTTGCATCCAATAACGCCTGTTTGGTCTTAGTAACCAGTTTTGCAAGCGCTTCGTTCAATGCCTTGGCCGCCTGCGTCAGTTCTGCTTCCGTCGCATCTTCTTTGTCTTTTAAACCCTCAAATTTCTCTAATGCATCCTGTAATGCGCGGAATGTAGACGGCGTATAGAGCGTCTCGTTTTTAGCCTCTTCCTGACTTGCTGCCAACGCTTCTGCAAAATCCCTCTTTGCGCTTTCTAAAGGCATTTCGGCCGTAAAGCCAAGCTTGCCTAACGCCATTTTATCCGTATCCGCCACGATTGGCGTAATACGGAAGGTTTTCTCATAAACCGGATAATTTCCATTCTCATCCGGCCTGGTGTGCGGATAAAATCCCTCTAACGGCACATGGTTAAAGAATCCCGTATTGCTTACGCCCCTCTGCATCGTATCCAAACACAGATAGGTCTGTTCATCCATCGGCACTTCTGTAGAATGACGGATTTGCTGATCGTTGTATGGATAATCATACGTAGACGTATTGATATTTTCCGCTTTCACGTGAAGTGCGGAAGTCTCCATCGTACCGTCTGCCGAAACCAACAGTCCATTTCCAGACGCGTCTGTCAATGACGTCCAGCGCACGTCCGTATGGTTGCCGTTTTCCTGCGGCTTTAATTGTTTCACGTCAAATTGCTGTGTCACAGAGCTCTTGTATACGCCTACATCCGTCGACGTCTTTCTGTCCGTATAGTTATCCTCCGGTCCGCGTCCAAAATATTCCAGATTTTCATATCCGGGCGCCACCGTCATACGCAACCCTACTTTTGGCAATGCATATCCTGGATTTGGATACACTGCGTTGCCAGGCGCAAAATCGCTCCTTGGCGTAAATACGCTGTTGACTACGATCTCGCCGTTACTATAGATATCGTAGGTCAGGCTCTGATCCGCATCGACCGGAAGCTTTACTTTCAGTTCCATACGGATATGTTTGTTGTTGTCCTCTTTTGTAATCACTGGCGCTTCCACAAGCTCCATAGCGTCCTCGCTGTTCCTGAGCTTACTGTCGTATTTTACCGGCGTATCGTTGTAGTTCTGCGCCCTCCAGAAGCTTGGAACCGGGCCTTTTTCCAATACGACCTTGCCATCTACCGTATAATTACGGATCAGGCCGCTTGTTTTATCGATTTCCATCGTATAGGTTTTGCCGTCTGCCGTAACGCCTGCTATCGACAGCGCGTCCTCAGATTCTTCCGCTTTTGTAAAGACTTCCATATCGCGGTATTTTAACGGGAGTTTTTCTCCTTCCGTTACGCTTAAATCCAATTGTTCATGCGCAATGATATTATCATATGGCACTAAATCGGTATCCCAATCCGGTTTTGCTTTATTGATTACAGAAAGCTCAAGCATATAGACGTCGCCGGCTTTCGGCGCTGTTTCCGGAAGCTGAATGGATACGGTTTCTTCTCCAAACGTATCCTGTTTCATAGCCTCTGTGGACAGATCTAACGTTCCGTTTGCCACTTCTTTATCATCCTTGGTCAGACTCCACTTGATATCATATGCGCTTAAATCCGTGTTCTCCAGCTCATTGACAACTTTAATGGCAATTGTCCGATCCGTTACCTTGGCGTCGTCTTTTTCCAGATAGAAATTCACCTGCTGGTGATCATAACGCATCTGTACGGCTTTTGCGCTCGGCGTACGATCCGCATAGAACAGACCGTTTCCGCAGAATGCATCCGCATTGGAATTGGCGTCAATCCAGTCTCCGCCGTAACCCCAGAATGTCTTGCCGTCTTCCCTTGTCGTAGCTAATGACTGATCAATCCAATCCCAGATAAAACCGCCCTGAACATTGCCGTAGGTACGGTTTAATTTCCAGAACTCGTTGAAGCTTCCGAAGGACTGTCCCATCGCGTGCGCATATTCCTGTTCAAAATACGGCATTTTATAATTTGTATTTTTCGCATAACGTTCCACAGCCGATGCCTGTGGATACTGGGTGCTATGTACGTCCACTACATTTTTACTTCTGGTTTCATATCCCCAGGGATCCGCTCCCGTTTCCTTCTGGTAACGATGATAATATCCGTCCGATTCGCGCTCATACATACGCAGTCTGCTCGGATCACGGTTTAACACTGCCATAGAAGCCGCCCAGAAGCAATAATCGTCATTGAGCGGAAGCGCCGTATAGGTGGCCTCGTTGCCAAACGACCAGCCAATTACGGAAGCATGGTTCTTTAACAGCTCGAGCATATTCATATTCCGGTCTACAACTGGCGTTACCCAGCGTTTATCTGCGCCTGGTATCGGAACCGCATGATCGCCGTAAGCGCCATAATGGGATTCTACATTTGCCTCTGCATAGACATAGATTCCAAGCTCGTCCGCCAGATCATAGAGCAGCTTATCGTTCGGATAGTGGGACGTACGCACTGCATTGACATTAAACTGTTTCATCAATTTTAAGTCGTCGATAATGTCCTGCGCCGTTACGGAGCTTCCCATCTCTAAGCTGACGTCATGCCGGTTGACGCCGCGGAAAATAATTTTCTGCCCGGTAATCTGCATCTGCTCCTGTTCGGCTTCGTTGATATTGACCTTATAGATCTCACGGAAACCGACATGATCGGCAACTGCTTCCACAACGTTTCCGTTTTTATCCTTTAATTCCAAGGTAAGCATATACAGATTTGGCGTATCCGGGAACCATTTCTTCGGATTGGACACTTCTATAGTCGCCGTTTTTCTCTCGCCCAGATTGCATTTTTTCTCTCCGTCCGCCGCTACTGCGTCTGGATCCGCCGCGCCGGTAGCGCCCTGCAAAGCTTTTAAGCTGTCATAGCTTATCGTATCCGCTCCAACGGCATTTCGTTCTCATCCAAAAGCTTAACGTCAACCGTATAACCGTCGCCAATCACCCGATCGGTCAAGTTCCTGACGTCGACGTCCACCTTCATCGTCACATCGCTGTTTTTATCTGTCCTGTCCTTAAAAGAAGTCTGTACGAAGAAATCGCGAATTTCGGCTTTGTCGTCTTTTGAATATAAGTAAACATCACGCATAATGCCGCTCTGCTGGATATAATCCTGATTTTCCAGATAACTGCCGATGGACCAGCGATGCACCTTTAACGCCAGCGTATTCGCCTGTCCTTTTCCGTTTAAGTACGGCGTAATATTAAAATCATGCGCGCTGTGGCTATCCGACGTATAACCTACCTGCTTGCCGTTAATATACAGATAATAAGCGGATTTCACAGCTTGAAGTGAAATAAAAATTTCACGGCCGTCCCAATTGTCCGGCGTTATAAATTCCGTCCGGTAATAGCCGACCGGATTGTAGGCAAGCGGAGCCTGCGGATCATCGTAATCAATATTGTTTCCTGTCACGCTTCCCCATGGATAAATACTGTTGGTATAAATCGCTTCGTCAAAATATTTAAATGTGCCGTCCTCGTTGCGGTAGGTCTGCCAAGTCTGCGGCACAAACTCCTTGGCAAAATCCCCCTTAGCGTCGTCCGGAAGCTTAGCCGCCAGATAGCCTTTGGCGTCCGCCGCGTCCGCCTGCTCGGAATTGGCCACCAGAGCAAAATCCCATTCTGTCTGTGTCAAAAGCTGATAATAGGAGCTTTTTTCCGCGCCAATATCGTCTAACGCGCTCTTTTCGCTGGCTACGGCCGTTGCCGCATCCTGATAGGGAATCACGTCCGCATGGGATGGTTCCCGGTTGATTTCCGCCACGGCAATATCTTTATACCATTCCATCCCTGAAAAAACAGGCTCTTCATCCATCACTGTAATGCGAACTGCATTCGACGTATACTCTTTGCCGGATACGGTGATATGCGCCGTAATTTCCGCAGAGCCCGCCTTCATCCCGGTCACCAGATTGCCCTCTATCGAAGCGACGGAAGGATCGCTGCTCTCCAATGTAATGCCATATGAAATTGCAGAGCCTGCGGCGTCCTTTGCCGCCGGATTGGCCTTTACGGATTTTCCAATCTGTACAAACTGAGCTTCCAGACCCAACGTAATCGTCGCTTCCAGCTCGTTCATAACCCAAAGCGCAGATGATGCGTCTTTTTCGGTCATTCGGGCCGGTACCGTACGTTTATCGCCTTCTGTTCCCAGATATTTGCCGGAAGCTTTATTTTGCAGACGCCAGTTTCCGGAAGCTTCGTCTTTTTCAATTTTCCATTTCTGAGCGTCGGAGGCTGTCATCGCCGTCATTTTAATAACCGATCCGACATCTCCGCTTTCCAGAACCAGACTTGTATTGCTCTGCGGATGCCAATATACATAGCCTTCTCCCGCATCGGAAAATACCCACATACGCGTCGGCAGCAGCGAGGTATTCCAAAGATAGAGTTCGCTTCCATCTCCAATCCAGTCCGCGCCAGGCTCTAACAGATATCCCGTATGAAGCGCGCTGTCAATACGATATACGCCGCCCCATTCCTTGGAACTGGCAAGCGCCAGTACCGTCAACTCCGCAGAAGCCTTTAAGCCGTCCAGTTCCACCGTAATCGTCGTCGAACCTTCCGCCCTAGCCACTACGCTCCTGCCATCTATACTTGCCACATCCGGGTTACTGCTCGATATTACGGCATCATTTATGTCCAGATCATTTCCGGATATATCTTTTCCAGAAATATTGACCGTAACGCTTTCCCCGATCCTGACAGCCGATGCGCTTAAGCTGACCGAAAGGGAGCTCTCTTCCTGAGCCAACCTCCAGGCCTTTGGCGCGTCCGACATTATAATCGGTGTATGTTCATTTGTATCGCCGCAGCTAACATAACGATCCCCGTTTTTCAGATAATACTGATCCTCGGTTCCATCCACCTTTTCCACTGACCATTTCTGTTCAGCCTTTGCGGCATCTTTCCTTTGTACGCTGACAGAATCAGATTCCGCCTGTATCACTAAGCCTTCGTTTTGTACGGCATTCCAATATACCAAACCGTCCCCGGCATCTTCAAACCGGAAAATCTCACAGTCGTAAGGGGCGTTCGCTTCCTGTTCCCAGAGCCAGAGCGAATTCCCTTCCGTCGCCTGATTGTTGGCCGGAGCTATCCTCTGATTCCCATTTACGATATTATAAATCCGGTATGCATAATTCAGCTCCAATCCCCCCTGTGTCTGTGCGGCGGGAACCGGAACGCCGAAGGCGCCGATCATAAGCATGACTGCCATACATAATGAAATTATGGAACGTAACGTATGTCTTACTTTTTTGGTTCTCATGTTACCTGTTCTCCTTGTATAATGTATTTAGGTTATTCGAGGGATACCTATAAACCCTTAGAC
>CAOJLW010000050.1 GCA_948438565.1 uncultured Lachnospiraceae bacterium
TCTATTGCGTCAAAGGTCAGCTCCTTATCCTCCTGCATATCTTTATTATAGGCCAGCGGAATGCCCTTCATCGTCGTCAGTAAAGAAATCAGCGCGCCATATACCCGCCCGGTTTTGCCTCTTACAAGCTCCGCAATATCCGGATTCTTTTTCTGGGGCATAATGCTGCTGCCGGTACTATAGGCGTCGTCGATTTCCACAAACTGATATTCATTGGAATTCCAGATAATCACTTCCTCTGAAAAACGGCTTAAATGCATCATCACCGTCGACAACGCGGATAAAAGCTCAATCAGGTAATCCCGGTCCGATACGCCGTCCATACTGTTTAAAGTCGGGCCAAAAAACTCCAACAGCTCCGCCGTATACTCCCGATCGAGCGGATACGTCGTACCCGCCAGAGCGCCGGAACCCAACGGGCAGTAATTCATCCGCGCATAAATATCGGCCAGCCGAAGTCTGTCCCGCTTAAACATTTCAAAATACGCCCCCATATGGTGCGCCAATGTGATCGGCTGCGCTTTCTGCAAATGGGTAAAGCCTGGCATAACCGTATCGATATGCTCTTCCATGATGTGTAAAATCGTCTCCAACAGATGCTTTAACAGCGCGTCCGTATCTCGAACCTCCTGTCTGGTATACAGGCGCATATCCAGCGCCACCTGATCGTTTCTGCTGCGCCCGGTATGCAGCTTTTTGCCGGTATCCCCCAATCGTTTGATCAGATGCGCCTCTACGAAACTATGGATATCCTCATATTCATCCGTAATTTGAAGTTTACCCGATTCCACATCGGCTAAAATCCCGTCCAAAGCCTTTCCAATCTGCTCTGCTTCCGCTTCTGTAAGGATCCCCTGCTTACCCAGCATAGCGACGTGCGCCTTGCTGCCTGCGATATCCTGCCGATACAGCTTCTGATCAAATGAAATAGACGCATTGAAATGATAGACCAGCTGATCCGTCTCCTTGGTAAAGCGCCCTCCCCACAATTGTGCCATACTCTATATTCTCCTTTCCCAATCCGCCGCCAAAACGGCAGTTCTTTTTTGTGCTTCTCGCTCCTGCCTGGAAAATATGCAGCCGCAGTAATCCTGACGGTACATTCCATATGCAGCCGATAATTCCACAGAACGTTGATATCCGTTTTTTTTCTTAAAATCCGAATTCAGATACGGCACGCCATACTGCTCGGCCAGTTCTTCCCCGATCTCGTTTAATTTTGCCGCATTTTTCAGCGGACTGATGGAAAGCGTCGTAGTAAAATAATCCGCTCCGATACGCTTTGCTGTTTCCACAGCTTTTAAAAGCCGCATCCGATAACAGCGAAAGCACCTTTCTCCGCCTTCTTTTTCCTGCTCATACCCGCGCACGGTTTGATAAAACCGTTCTTTTTCAAAATCGCCGCGTAAAAAATCCACCGGATATCTGGAAGGAAATGAACGGATAAAGCGCATCTGCTCATCGACCCGCTTATCATACTCTTCATCCGGATAGATATTCGGGTTATAATAAAAAACGGTGATTTGAAAATATGCGGAAAGGTATTCAATCACATAGGAGCTACAAGGCGCGCAACAGCTGTGTAACAGCAGACGAAACTTGCCCGGCTCCTGTTTGATCCCGTCTAACAGGCGATCCAATTCTCTCTGGTAATTCCGGTTCATCTTCTCATCCTCCTGCCTGTTATCAAATCCACAGGAATTATTATATACATCTATGGCATGAGATTCAAGTTGATCTTTGTCAAACTGCGGCAGAATCCCCAGTAACCAAAACAATCCGCTGACATAAACTGGATTATAGATATTATCGGCCAGAAAGCAGGAATGTATATGGAGCCTTTGATTTATTGCAACCATGTCAATTATACCTACCATACGCTACAAGGCGAAACTCCGGCGCTTTGCGATATCCATTTTCATGTTGACGAAGGTGAATTTGTAAGCGTCGTAGGCCCTTCCGGCTGCGGCAAATCCACACTGCTGTCCCTTCTTTGCGGACTGTTAAAGCCGGAATCCGGAACGGTTGTTTTCAAAGGAAAACCGATTTCCGATTATAGCCGCCGGCAGATTGGATATATGCTGCAACACGATCATCTGTTTGAATGGAGAAGCGTCCGAAAAAATATCCTGTTGGGACTTGAAATACAAAAGAAACTCTCAGAAAAGACGCGGCTGGAAGCCGACCACCTGTTAAAGCTCTACGGCCTGTACGATTTTAAAGACGCCAAGCCTTCTCAGCTTTCCGGCGGTATGCGGCAGCGCGCGGCGTTGATCCGTACGCTGCTTTTACATCCGGATCTGCTCTTATTAGACGAACCGTTCTCGGCGCTGGACTACCAGACAAGGCTTAAGGTCTGCGACGATATTGGAAGCATTATCCGACAATCCAATAAAACGGCCATCCTGGTTACGCACGATCTCTCGGAAGCCGTCAGCCTTGGCGATCGGATTATTGTCTTAAGTCCGCTTCCGGCCGGCGTACAAAACATTATCAAAACCGATTTCCCCAAAGAGCTGTCTCCGCTTGGACGGCGCAACACCAATGAATTTAAAGATTATTTCAATCAAATATGGAAGGAGCTAAACCCCAATGAGTAATCATTCTCTCTCTGCCGCACAGGTCGCCTATCTGCGCTCCTACAAACTGCACACGGTAAAGATCCACCTGTACCGTATTGGGATTCTATGCTTTTTTTTAATTCTCTGGGAAAGCAGCGCAAAACTTGGCTGGATCGATGACTTTATTTTCAGCAGTCCTTCCAAATTGCTGATCTGTTTTTATCATATGACATTCGAAAACGCTTTATTCTATCATATCGGAATTACGCTGTTTGAAACGCTGACCAGCTTTTTTTTAGTCATGTCCTGCTCCCTGCTGATCACCATCTTGCTTTGGTTCAGTAAGAGTCTGACCGAAACCTTGGATCCATACCTGGTCGTGTTAAACAGCCTGCCAAAATCAGCGCTTGCGCCGCTTTTAATCGTCTGGCTTGGCGCCAATTATCAAACGATTATTTTAACCGGCGTATCCGTCGCGATTTTTGGCACGATCCTAAACCTCTATATCGGTTTTCACGAGGTAGATGAAGAAAAAATCAAATTGATCAAAACATTGGGCGGCAGCAACAGCCACGCCTTATTTAAAGTAATCCTCCCGGCCAACCGGGCAAACCTGATTGGGTTAATGAAAAGCAATATCGGTCTATGCCTGGTCGGCGTCATTATCGGTGAATTTATCGCTTCCAAATGCGGTCTTGGGTATTTGATTATTTATGGGAGTCAGGTGTTTAAACTCGACTGGGTAATCCTCTCCATCCTGATCCTATGCATCATCGCCATGGCGCTTTATGGCTGCATACGGCTTATCGAAAAAAAATACCGCATACAGGGCTAAAAAACGCCCCTGTATGCGGTATCAAAAACCGACATAATATCCCATTTATCCCATATTCTGCCTTGCCACCAACTGCTCTGCGCCATATTTTTTACGGAGCGCCGGCTTTTCAATTTTCCCGGTGGCATTCCTTGGCACATCTGCAAAAATAATCTGCTTGGGTCTTTTATACCTTGGAAGCTGCTTACAGAATTCGTCAATCTCTTCTACGGTACATTCCATGCCTTCTTTTACGGAGATAATCGCGCCTGTAATCTCGCCAAGACGTTCGTCCGGCAGACCGATAACCGCCACGTCCTGCACCTTCTCATAGGCGCTTAAGAAATTTTCAATCTGAACCGGATAGATGTTTTCACCGCCGCTGACAATCACGTCCTTTTTGCGGTCTACTAAAAAGATAAAGCCGTCCTCGTCCATTTTAGCCATATCCCCGGTATACAGCCATCCATCTTTTAAAGTCTCTTCCGTGGCTTTGGGATCGTTGTAATAACAGGTCATCACGCCAGGCCCTTTGACGCAAAGCTCTCCGACGTCTCCCTGAGCCACCTCGTCCCCTTTATCATCGACAATCTTACATTTCCAGCGGTATCCCGGAATGCCGATCGCGCCTACTTTATGGATATTTTCGACGCCCAGATGTACGCATCCGGGGCCTGTCGACTCTGAAAGGCCATAATTGGTATCATACAGATGATTTGGGAAATATTTTTTCCAGTGTTTAATCAGAGACGGCGGCACAGGCTGCGCGCCGATATGCATCAGTCTCCATTGATCCAGTTCATAATCCGATAACGAAACATCGCCCTTATCCAACGCCACCAGAATATCCTGCGCCCACGGAACAAGCAGCCATACAATTGTACAATGCTCTTTAGATACGGCGTCCAAAATAATCTCCGGCGTCGTCCCCTTTAACAGCACCGCCCGGCTGCCCGCGCAAAGACTGCCCATCCAGTGAAATTTTGCGCCCGTATGATATAAGGGGGGAATGCACAAAAAAACATCGTCCCTGTCTGTCAGGTGATGCTTCTGCTCCATCTGCGCCGCCTGCATCAGGCTCTCATGGTTATGTAAAATCGCTTTTGGAAATCCGGTCGTCCCCGATGAAAAATAAATTGCCGCATCGTCCTCATCCTCCAAACGGACAAGCGGCGGCTGGCTGGAACAATCCGCCACCAGCTCCAAATATCCTTCTGCAAAGGTCGGCGTACCGTCGCCGACATAGATCAAGAGACGCCCCCTGCTTAGCTTTTCTTCAATGGATTCCATACGCCCGATAAATTCCGGTCCAAAAAAGAGGACATGAACTTCGGCCAGATCCGCGCAATATTGAATCTCCTCCGCAGAAAAACGGAAATTAAACGGAACCGCAATCGCTCCCGTCTTTAGGATCCCAAAATAAATCGGCAGCCATTCCAGACAGTTAAACATCAAAATAGCCACTCGATCTCCTTTTTGAATCCCACGGCTTAACAGCATATGCGCCACACGGTTTGCTTTTTCGTCAAATACGCTCCATGTAATTTCTCTTCGATACGGAACCGCAGACGTCTGCTGAACCAAATCGTACTCTTTCCAGGTCGCCTTTCTCGTATCCTTAACCAACGGATTTAACTCCACCAAAGCCACTTCGTCACTATACAGCTTGTGATTCCTCTCCAGTAAATCTGTTACAGGCATATTATAATTCTTCCTTTCTCTTATCATTTCCGGCAATCAATTTCTATTGCTTCAACAGTTAGACGTTTTAAATTATTAAAGCGTAATACGTGCAATTGACATATCCAGAATTTTATTTTATCATATTATCCGTATATTGCAAAGATTTCTTTTGATAATATCTGCACAAATATCATTCAAGGAGGGTTTCCATGATTATTGATTTTCATACGCATACATTTCCAACTCAGATTTCATCTAAAGTTCTGGCCAAATTAAGCAGGCTTTCCCATACCCAATATTTTACGGACGGCTCCGTACCAGGCCTGCTTGCTTCCATGCACGACGCAGGCGTTGCATATTCCGTAAACCTGCCGGTTATGACCAACAAAGAGCAGGTAGAAAAAGTAAATACGGCTCTGATTGAAGATCAAGAGGCGCTGTTTCGTCAGGGGATTATCACGTTTGGGGGAATGCACCCGGATTATCCGGATTACAAAACAGAACTGCTGCGCTTAAAAGAATGCCACATACCCGGCATCAAAATACATCCGGCCTATCAGGGTACGGATATCGACGATATCCGTTTTATGCGCATCATCGACTTTGCTTCTGAGCTTGGCCTGATTGTACTGACTCACGCGGGAATTGACATTGGGATTTATGACCGCAATTATACGTCCGTCCGCCAAATCTTAACGCTGATTGAGAAAGTCCATCCGCCCAAACTCGTTTTAGCCCATATGGGAAACTGGGCGTGCTGGGACGACGTGGAACGCGATCTGGCCGGAGCGCCAGTCTGGTTTGACACCGCATTTGCCATAGGGGCGATTACGCCGGATAAAGCTGGAAGCGGTACGCCGTATCTGTCCCATAATCTTTCGGAAGAATCTTTTGTCCGGATTGTAAAAAAACACGGCGCAAATAAAATTCTGTTCGCAACGGATTCCCCTTGGGAATCCCAGAAAGATTACATCGCCCGGATCGAGTCCATGCCGCTTGCAAAATCGGAAAAAGAACAGATTTTTTCTAAAAATGCGCAAAAACTGCTTGGAATCAATAGAGTGTCCGAATCCTCTGAAATATAAGAACGATCCGCCTAACCTGCAGACCAACGGCGTGCCAAACACTGTGGCCACGCCGTTTTATATGTCTCCCAAAACCTCGTCTATGCATTCCCTGCAAATGGATACCGCCTGATCGATCTCTTGCTCACAAATAATAAGCGGCGGATTAAAATACAAAACATTGCCAAGCGGCCTGAGAATCAACCCTTTCTCTAACGCCTTTTTATAAATCTGATACCCTATCCGAAGCTTGGAAGGATATTCGGATTTTGTCTTTTTATCCGGCGTCAGCTCTATGGCGTGAATCAGTCCGATATGACGGATTTCCCCGACATTTTTATGACTGCCAAACGCCTCTTGCAGCTTTTTACTTAAATACGTTGCGCGTTTTGCCGCATTTTTTAGAATCGGCTCTTCACGAAAGATTTTCAATACCGCCAAGGCCGCGGAACATCCGAGTGGATTACCACTGTACGTATGACTATGCATAAAAGCCTTTCCTTCATGATAATCTGCATAAAACGCCTGATAGATTTCATTGGTGGCGACCGTAATGGCCATTGGCATATATCCTCCGGTCAACCCTTTGGAAAGGCACATAATATCCGGACTGACGCCTGTATGGGAAAATGCAAACATTTTTCCTGTCCTGCCAAATCCCGTCGCAATCTCGTCAGCAATCAAAAGCACATGGCTCCGATCGCAAAGCTCCCTTAATTTTTTCAAATATATAGGCGGGTAAATTCGCATCCCCGCACTGCCTTGCAGCAGCGGCTCCACAATCATCGCGCACGTTTCCTCGCCATACTGCTCAAACGCCAATTGAGCATCTCGAAAACACGCGGCATCGCAGCAATCCCTGCACATTCCATACGGACAGCGATAGCAATTCGGAGCCTTAACGCGTATCGTATCCATTAACATCGGCCGATAAATTTTTGCATATAAATCCAGACTGCCTACGGATAACGCGCCAATCGTCTCCCCATGGTATGCGTCGGTAAAACACATAAACCGTTTCTTCTGCGGACGTCCTGTCTGAAACTGATATTGAAAAGCCATCTTCAAAGCGCACTCCACAGCGGCCGAACCATTATCGGAAAAATTAAATTTTTCAAGGCCATCCGGAATCACCTCCAGCAGCTGTTCGCACAGAGTAATCGCCGGCTCATGTGAAAAGTTCGCAAAAATAACATGCTCCAATCGATCCAATTGTCGTTTCACGCTTTCATTGATTTTTGGATTACAATGCCCGAGCAGGTTACACCACCAGGAACTGACGATATCCAGATATTCCTTCCCATTTTTGTCATAGAGATAAACTCCCCGTCCCCGATCAATCACGATCGGCTGCAGCTCTTCATAATCTTTCATCTGCGAACAGGGATGCCATATATGTTTGAAATCCCTTTGCGCCAAATCCTGCTGTAGATTCATTGCAGTCCCCATCTCCTTTCTGCTTTTATAAACAACGGCGCCATAACGGCGGTAAACGCCATCCCGGGCGCCGCATACAAAATTAAGATCCATGCATCCGCGCCCAATACCTGCGCCAAGACGATTCTGGAAACCAACGTTCCGCATGGACCGCTGACAGCCACTGCCAGATCACTGTCCCGAAACAGGGTCAATATAACGCCGACTACAATTCGATAGATCATAGCGACTGTAATATTGACAACATTCTGCGCCCCCAGAAACAAACCACAGACGCTCGCTACAACGCCGATTGCCAGATAGCGTTTAAAACCCAGATTCTTGGCAAGAGACACGGCAAACGGAGCCGATATCTGAAATTCTGCGCCCGGTATCAACGACGGTATTTTCAACATCCCGGTAATCAGTAAAAGCGCCGACATCATACTGTCCGTCACCAGCATTCTGATCGGATAGACCTTTCCATCAGTCATAAAGTCCCTCCAGTTTCTCCACATCCATACCCAGATCCTCCTCTTTATCATGTACAACCGCCATTACCGGAACGCCTGTCAAATATTCAATCATATCCCGATTGTCCGTCTCAATAATGCCGCTATCACAAAAATGGTTGAGTATCACGCCTTTCACCGCTATCTCTCTGCTTTTTAAATAACTGACCGTCAAAGACACCAGATTAATCGTTCCAAGACCCGCGTCTGCAACAATCAAAACGCCCAGACTTAATTCTTTAATAATATCTTCCAGCAGGATCACCGGATCGCTATAACGAATCGGACAGATAATGCCCCCGCTTCCCTCCACAGTCATATAATCATACTTTTTTGAGATCGCGTCATATTTGCTGCGGACAATATCCAATTCTACCGGGTTTCCCTCAATCCGCGAAGCCAGATGGGGAGAATATGCATTTTCATATACATAGGGAATCATTTCAGACAAATCCCCGCCAATTCCCGCAATACGGCTGACATATGCCGCATCCCCCGGTATCATACCATACGGCGTCCTTGGGTTGCCGCTTGCCGCCGCTTTAAAATACCCGGCGCTAAAACCCGCTTCACGGAGTTTTTTTACAATCAAAGCCGTTACATATGTTTTGCCAATATCTGTATTGGTACCTGTAATAAACAATCCCTTGCTCATTGTTTCCCCCCTTCTACAACGCGAACTCTATAGTTGATATCCAAGTCCAGCAAGCATTTTTTTATCATTTTCAATTGAGATCCCTGAAGTCGTCAGCATATCGCCTGAGATAGCGGCATTGGCTCCCGACCAAAAACAGCTTTCTCCACAATCCTCTAACAGACCTCTGCCGCCCGCCAACCGGATAAAGCCGTTTGGCACGGCAAACCGGAATATAGCGACAATCCTTTTTTGCTCTTCGCCGCTTAGCCTTTCATTTTTCTCGTAAGGCGTCCCTGGAATCGGATTTAAGAAATTGATTGGGATGGAACAAACGCCCAGTTCACGGATCGTAAGCGCCATGTCAATCCTATCCTCCATCGTCTCGCCAATCCCCATAATTCCTCCGCTGCACACCTCAAGCCCTGCTTCCATCGCCGCCCGTATGGCCTCCAGTTTGTCGTCGTATGTATGCGTTGTACAGACGTTTGGGAAATTGTTCCGCGATGTTTCCAGATTGTTATGCACCCTGGTTACGCCGGCGTCCTTTAACTTTTTAAAATTTTCCCTGCTCAAAAGACCTAATGAAACGCATACCTGTATGTCCGTTTCCTGCCGGATCCTTTTCACCGCATCACAGACCTTCTCTACTTCATCATCTGTCAGACATCGGCCCGATGTCACAATCGAATATCGATGCACGCCTTTTTGGGCGTTGTACCGCGCAAGCTCTAAAATCTCCTCTTCTTTTTTTAACGGATACTCTTCGATACACGCTCGATAATGTACGGACTGCGCGCAATATTTACAGTCCTCGGAACACCTGCCGCTCTTTCCGTTGATAATGGTACACAGATCAAAAGCGTCCGAACAAAAATATTTCCGGATTTCATCCGCAGCCTGCGTCAACTCATTCAGCGGCGCGTCTGATAAAGCAAGCAATTCCTCTCGATTGAGCAAATATCCTTTTAATATCTTCTCTTTATATGCATGAATCATTGTAACACTCCCTCTTTTTTACATATTCTTACAATTGCTTCGGCTGCACGCCTCAATTGCTCTTTTGTATGGGTTGCCATCAATGCGACCCGAAGCCTCGCGCTTCCTTTTTTGACGGTAGGGTAGCGGATCGCGGATATAAAATACCCCTCTTTTAACAGCTCCTGCGACACTTCCAAAGCTTTTTGCTCATCCCCGATTACTATCGGTATCACCGCGGTTTCCGAATCCACAGACATTCCGCCATCCTGTAAACACTTACAAAAAAACCGGACATTCTCGTTTAACCTGCGGACAAGTCCGGGGCGTTCCTTTAACACTTCAAACGCCTTCATCGCTGCGGCTATCGTAACCGGAGAAAGCGATGTGGAAAAAATAAACCCCCGCGCCTGATTTTTCAGATAGGCAATCAATGAACTTCTTCCACAGACAAATCCCCCTTCGCTGCCAATGGCTTTACTGAGCGTGCCCATCGTAATATCCGGCCTGCATATGCCGCCAAAATACTCAACAATACCCTGTCCCGTTTCGCCGATCACACCGGTAGCGTGCGCTTCGTCTACCATAGACAACAATCGGTAACGGTCGGCAAGCCGCACAAATTCCGGCAGATTTAAAATATCTCCGTCCATACTAAACACGGCGTCGCTGACTGCCAAACCTTTACTACAGGGATTTGCCCGTATTTTCTCTTCCAAATCCGCCATATCGTTATGCCGATAGATCACAATCTTTGCTCCGCTTAAACGGCAGCCGTCAATAATGCTCGCATGGTTTAATTCATCACTGAAAATAACGTCCCCGTTCCCCATAAGCGCTGAAATCGCCGCGAGGTTTGCCAGATACCCCGTATTAAACACCAAAGCGGATTCCTCGCCCTTAAACGCCGCAATTTTTTGTTCCAGCAGTTCATGCAGCGTCATATTTCCGGTCGTAAGACGCGAGCCGCCGGAGCCTGTCCCATAGGTTTTCAAAGCCAGCGCCGCATACCGCTTTACCTCCTCCCTGCACGACATCTCGAGGTAATTGTTCGACGCCATCATCAACGCCTTTTTACCATTGCAGCTTACCATGGACGACTGTGGAGATTCTATTGTTTTCATACTCCGGTACAAATGGTTGTGCCGCATCGTTTGCAATGCATCCTCTATAAAATCAAATTTACCGGCTGTTTTATCAGATGAATCTAACGGCTGCACATTTTGAACGATCACAGGCTGCTTTTCTAAATAGGCGATTGTCTTTTCCACGTCGCTTTTATCGCCCCGATATAAAAAGATCCTGCCGCCGTTTTCGCTGCCATACGCTTTTACCTTTGTAATGCGCCGATAACCCGTTGCTTTTGACGCGACATACCCCGTAAGATAATCGGGATCGTCCGAAATACAGATTTCTCCTATAATATTTGGCGCATGGGCGACCTTTGTCGCAAGCACAACCGCTTCCTGGTAATGATTTTTCTTTTTGCCCACTGTCGCCACGCCATCCTCTCGACCATCCATATATGTTGCGCGAATGCCGCGCTCCCGATCCGGTTCCAATCGTTCCAACGTATCTGCGTCCAGCAGGATGGCCCCGCGCATGGCATACGTTTCCGACAGATAGGCCATGATTTTTTCCGTATGTTCCAAATGAAGTGAAGTGAGAAATCTCCGTATTTCCTCCATACCTTTTTGGCAGTCGTCCACTTCGACGGTGCATACCGGCAACGCGTCCAGATGCAAAATATCTT
>CAOJLW010000051.1 GCA_948438565.1 uncultured Lachnospiraceae bacterium
ACAGGGGCATGAGCTCCTGATGCAGTTAAATGGTACGGCAGAAGAAGCATCGGATATCAGTACACGGGATTTAGCCAGAAAAAAAGTGGCTTTGACGTTTGACGACGGCCCGAATGTAGAATACACCGAAATGCTTTTAGCCGGGTTAAAAGAACGTGGTGTACATGCCACGTTCTTTTTATTGGGCAAGGAAGTGGAAAAATCGCCTCAGATTGTAAAACAGATGTTTCAAGACGGGCATTTGATTGGCAATCATTCCTATGAGCATATCAATCTTGGGACCTTGAGCGACGATGCGGCAAAAATGCAGGTAGATAAGACAAATGAAGCCATCTATGACATTACCGGGGAATATCCGGAATATATCCGTCCGCCGTTTGGAAGCTGGAAAAGCAACCTGGATTATGAAACGACGATGATTGAGGTACTGTGGAATGTGGATACATGGGATACATAAGTAAAAAACGATTGGAATAGACATAGGATAAAACCATATCAGGTGTAAACATGAAAGTATCTAATATCCACCATCCGCTATCGGAAGAGGAAACATTGCAAATCTACCGTCGGATTCTTAGAATTTTTTTATCAAATGGAGGCAGTGCGGAATATGGCGCAGAGAATCATCAAGCAGAACAATCGGAAGGACGCTGTATATGCAAGGCAGAGCCTTGATAAAAAAGATTCTCTGTCCATTGAGACGCAGATAGAAAAAGGACTGGCGCTTGCAGGTGAAAATACAGAAGTTTATCAGGACAGAGGATATTCCGGAAAAAATATCAAACGCCCGGAGCTGCAAAGGCTAAAAACAGATATGGAAGCAGACAAAATTCAACGGGTGATCGTATATCGTTTGGATCGCATCAGCAGAAATATAGCGGACTTTTATCAATTGTATCAGTTAATGGAAATACATAACGTGGAATTTATTTCCATATCGGAAAACTTTGATACGTCTACGCCAATGGGTCGGGCGATGATGGGTATTTTAATTGTCTTTGCGCAGATGGAACGTGAAAGCATACAAGAACGCGTTAGGGACAATTATTATTTCCGTATTACAGAGGACGGAAGGTGGCCGGGAGGGCCTGCGCCGAAAGGCTTTGATACGGCAAGAACATCAGACAATAAGCCGACTTTGGTAAAAAATCGCGATATAGAAATGGTCAAACTGGCTTTTGCTTTATATGCGGAAGAGGCCAATATAAGCCTTGCGAAAGTTGCAAGAGAATTATATCAAAGAGGGTATCGGAGCAGTCGGGAAAATGGACGCTTTGACAGTGTGACGATTGCCAGAATGCTGCAAAATCCGGTTTATGCGGTTGCGGATAATCTGTTATACAAATATTATAAAATGAGGAAAGCGCATATGGCCAGTGAGGAAGCAGCGTGGGACGGCGCCACTTCTGCGCATATTGTGGGAAAAAAAGCAGGAAATGCCAATATCCGAAAATATCCTACGCTGGAAGAGCAGACGGTGTACAGGACAAATTTTCCAGGCGTTGTTCCAAGCGACAGATTTATCAGCGTTCAGGAACGGCTTGGTAACAATGAAAAGCTGGGCAGGGCAAATGCTCCCGGTAAAATGCAGGAATTAGCAGGCCTGGTGAAATGTGCGGATTGTGGGTATGCGATACGGATCCATCATTTTCCTAATCTCAATTGTTATGGGCGTTCAACCTTGCATTGTTGCAAAGCTTCCATTAAAATTAAGTTTCCGGCGCTTCGGGAGACGGTGATTGCGGAAGTGCAAAAACAGCTTGACGCGATTGCCTGTAAACTGCTGGAAAACCATAGGGAAGTCAAACAAAGAGGCGATGCAATCGCTAAAATCAATCGGGAAATTGAAAACCTGGTTCAACTGGCGGCGCTTGGAGGGATGGGACTTGCACAGATCAGCAAAGCAATTGAGGAACGCAAACATAAAATAAACGCAATCGAGTTGGCGCAAGAAAGAAATCTTGCTTGGACGGAACAGGCAGGTATTGGTGATGGCGTATCTCTGGCGTTTCATACGTTGCATGAGGGAGAAAGAAAGTCGGTGATTCATCTTTTAATAGAAAAAATAATTCTTCATGAAAACGGCGATATTGACATCTGTTGGAAAATTTGAGTATCCTTTCTATAAGCAAAAAATCCCATCAGGAAAAATAGACTCCATAAACAACAGGGTGCATCCAAACGACAGGATGCGCCCTGTTGTTTTGGTGCGATATCGCAATAAAATAACCATATTTTTTTGTTTTATTTTTATAAAAAGTAGTTATATTATGCAAAAAATTTATTAAAACTAAACCCCAATATAAAATAAATATCTAAAAAATTTGTAGAAAAAGAAAAGAATATTGTATGGAATACATAAACGGCAAATGCTATCCTGAAATAGTAATCATGTTGTATGTCATATCATTATACAATGGGGGATTTTAAACAAGGCGCGGATATGCTGATGGAGGAGGAGCATGGAAGGCAGGAAGGGAGGAACAGCGGATTTGGCAAAAAGCGGTTTATGCGCGATTAGATGGATAAACGGCTGTGAGTGATTAGGAAAAGAACGATCAGGAGGTGACGTCAAGCGAAAAAAGATTATGAAAAAGGCATACATTTACAAAGCTCTTAAGAGGTACGAGAGGTTCGTTGGGCAATCTTGATCCCAAAATTTACATAAGTACAGAAGATCAAAATTCTTATAAACCCACAACTGCTAAAAGCAGAAAGGAGATATCAAATATGATAAGACGAAAATGGAAACAAAAAGGCGCGTTTGCTTTAGCGTTGTCTATGGTATTGTCGGGTTTTTCCACTTCCGGCTTGGCGTATGCAACCCAAAGCGACGAAGCTGTCCCTGTAGAATCGAATGCCGCAGAGGAAGCTTCGGTTTACCGCGCTTCGGAGAGCAAAGCGGTTTCAGGCCTTAGTTATTTAAGTGATATGTCAATGAAAAGTTCCAGTGCAGGCTGGGGTTCCTGGCATTTTGATGAAGATATTGACGAGGGCGTTGCCATTGAGCTTTATATGGGGGAAGAGGATGGCGTTAAAACATTTGAAAAGGGCCTTTCCGTTAATTCCGGTAACAATTCCGCATCCCGGGCCACCTATGATGTGAGCAATTATGGAGGACAGACTTTTTTTGCTTTTACAGGCGTTCATTACAGTCAATTGAGTGCAGAGAACAGCGGAAGAGGCGCGACAGTCAAATTTGAAGTTCGGATCGACGGGCAGTCCGTATGGCAGTCTGATGGAATCAGGAAACCCAGCAGTCCGGCGGAAATGGTTATGATTGATCTGCCAGAGGGCGCCAGTGAACTGACCTTGTATGTAGACGGCGCCGGTGATGGAATCAATTATGATCATGGCATCTGGGCAAAGGCTTGTTTGATCGAGGATACGAGCGTCCTTAAGACGTTGGAATCTATCTATGCAGATGCGCCCGGATATTTTGAAGTTGGACAGAGCAGTCCGATGACTTTAAAGGGCAAGGCGTTTGATGAGTCCAATGTTGCTTTTGATGATAGCGTAACCGTTACCTGCGAAAGCTCCGACGATGGCATATTATCTGTAAGAGGCGCAAAAGATCAATGGACGCTTACCGGAAACGGTGACGGTGCGGCGTCTGTACAAGTCACAGTAGAAAAGGGCGATGTGACGCTAAATCTTGAGAAATCTATTCTTGTTGGGAACGGCGAAGAGGGCAGTATTGTGACGGCGTCTCCAAACGGCGACCACAATATTTTGTTTGCCTTGTCTCCAGAAGGAGAGTTGTCTTACTACATCTTTACGAATGCGAGTGGACGTAAAAATATGGTGGTGGAGGGTGCAGCGACAGGCCTTCGAACAAATCTTGGAGATTTTTCTACAGGTTTGACGCTGGTGGAATCTGAAACTCATACGGTTACAGATTCTTATGATTTGCTTGGCGCAAAAGAAGATCATGTGGATGTTACTGGTAATGAGACAATCATGAAATTTGAAAAACAGCCGAATGATAATGGCGTATATTACTATATAATCGCCAGAGCTTACGATGACGGCGTTGCATTCAGATACCAGATTTCCGCGGATACCAAGCAGGAGCTGCTAATCAGTTGGGAGAATACAACAATTAAGCTTCCTTCTGACGCACATTCCTTTGCAACTCCTTTCAACAACCACAACGAATCTATGGAGGTTGAAAAAGACAATAGCGGATTGTCCGGCGCTTTTTGTATGCCTCATCTCTACAAGACGGGGGATACCTACTGTCTGCTTTCTGAAGCGGCCATTTCTCAGGAATATGCCGGCGCGGCGTTATATGGCGACGGAACAGGCACAATGGAAATCCGCGTATCGGAAGGCGATAATCGTCCGACCGATGTCGTACAGACTACCACTTCCGTACAGGATCCCTGGGCAAAGGAAGGAGAAGAGCATCCTTGGGTTTCTCCGTGGAGATTGCTGGTTATGGGCGATCTGAATACGATTCATGGAACGACAATGCCGGAAACCTTAAGTCCGGACTGTGTAGTGGAAGATACCAGCTGGATTGTGCCAGGCACCTGTAGCTGGACATGGTTAAACGGCGAGGGTACCCGGAGTTTTGATACGTATAAGCGCTATGTAGATATGACTGCTGAAATGGGATGGAAATACCTCCTTTTAGACGAAGGATGGCAGCCAAACGCTCCCTCCGGTTCCGGGTATCGTTATAAGGGTTATTATGATTGGTTCCCGGATTTGGTGGAATACGCAGATGAAAAGGGCGTGGGACTGATCGCTTGGGCATATTATACAGACCTTGAGACGCCGGAAAGGCAGAAGGTTCTGGAAGAGTGGGCCGCTATGGGCATTAAAGGCATCAAACCGGACTTCTTTGATTCTAACAGTCAGGAATTTATGGAGTTTTTCTTGCAGCTCTATCAGAAGACGGCGGAGTGTCATCTGTTAATGAATGCGCATGGCGCGCCGAAAACGACCGGTGAGAGGCGTACCTTCCCGCATCTTTTGACGAGAGAGGGTATCTATGGGGCTGAGATGGGTGGAGGTCCTACCGCTCACCATACCTGTGCAACGCCGTTTACCAGAAATGCTGTAGGTCCTGCAGATTACACGCCGCTCCTTTCGATTTACAGAAGCGGACAGGCATACCGCAATTATACGACAGGCCATAATTCTGCGTTGCCAATCATTATGGAATCCGGAATTACTTGTATGGCGGATAGAGACGTTGTATATCTGAATTCCGTAACCCGCCCGCTGTATTATGAGCTTCCGTCTGAATGGATCGGCAGTAAGGTTTTAGAAGGCGATGTTGGTCAATACGCTACGATTATGAGAGAAAGCAACGATGGCAGATATTATATTGGAACGATTTGTAATAAGGAAAGAACGACCGATATTTCACTGGATTTCCTTCCAGATACCGATACATATCACGCTTATATTGTCGAGGATGGCGAACAAGAGGACGAGCTGACGATGCGTCATCAGACAGTGACAAAGAGCGATCGGCTGGCGCTTCCGTTACAGAAGACGGGCGGAGCTTTGGTTCTCATTATGAAGAATACCTTGACTAAGCCGGAAACTTTGACGTTGGATCAGCATGAACTGGAAATGACAAATGGAAAGGATGCGCAGCTGACTGCAACGCTGTCCCCAGCCAATACCCAAATCAGCGCCGTTACATGGAAAAGCAGCGACGAGAGCGTAGTAACCGTATCGCAAGGAAAGCTGGTGGCGAAAAAATGCGGTATCGCAACTGTGACGGCAGAGTGCGCGGGTCTGACGGATTCCTGTAAGATTAAAGTATATCCCGGCGAGTTTGATAAATCGGAGCAGTGGGATATTGTCAGGGAAGTTCCGTCTAAATGGAAATTAAATCATGAAACCTCTCTGACATTAACGTCGGCGGACAATGGAAATCTTTTGCGAGATAGGGACGCTACAAAAAATGAATTTTTTATCGATCCCGAAAGAGATTTCGAGGTTTCTGTAAAGCTGACCTTCCAGCCTCACAGCAACTATCAATCGGCAGGCTTACTGGCTATGGGAGACAATGGGGCTTATACTTCTCTTTGGAGACGGTATCACACCTATTTCAGCGGCAATTTGCTCAATATGGTTACATGGAAATATAACTCATACGACGAGGGCGACGTCAACGAAGGCAGCAACACCGACGGAGGACGAAAGCCAGAGACTGCGGCTCAGGTGCAGAAGAGCGTATGGTTAAAGATGGTTAAGGATGGAAATAATATTACCAGCTACTATCATTACGAGGGCGAAGACTGGACATTGATGAAAACGGAAGCGAATCCGAGGTTAAATCAGGCAGGCGTCATCCGCGTTGGCGTATATCTGGGAGATGATCAGTCCGGCGCAAATGTGTTGCAGGCAACCTTTGAAGATTTCACTTATAAAGCAAAAGACGGAGAAGAAACGGTAATTCCTTTTGGTCAGAAGCCAGAAATTGCGTCTATGGCAATGGAAATGCTTCAGAAAGGTAAAACGGATTATCAATATGGCGAAGCGTTTGACGCTTCCGGTTATCGCTTTAACGTGTACTATACCGATAAAACAGAACGGGAAATTACAGGAGACGATTGCGAGGTTACAGGCTTTTCGTCCCATAAATCCGGCCCTCAGACCGTTACCTTTACATATGAAGGGCAGTCGTTTGAGGTGACGGCAAATGTTGAGGCAAATCAGACGGACGGTCTGCTTGAGATTGTATATGAGGCGTATGTGGATCTGGATGTATCCGCTTATACCGAGGACAGTGCAAATGCATTCACAAAAGCTTTAGAGGATGCTTCCCTGGTTTTAAACGGTGAATCTGAAATGTCCGAAGGAGAAGCTGTTTCGAAGCTGATGGGCGCGGCGGCTGGACTGATTATAAATACGTCCGGTTTGTCAACGGATATTGATGCGGCCAAGAAAGCGGCCCAAGCAGCGCAACAAGCGGCAGACGCTGCTCAAAAGGTAGCTGACGCGGCGGCAAAGGCAAAAGATTTGGAAACGCTTCGCAGTGCGGTAACAGCGGCGCAGACAGCTGCATCAGAAGCCAACAGAGTGGCAAATGAAGCTCTTAAAGCGGCTGGTGAAAATGCAGACGCAATCGAGGTAGTAAGAACAGCGGCACAAACCGCTCAGAGCGCAGCGAATACTGCTCAAATCGCAGCCGATGCGGCACAGAGAACTGCCGATGAAGCGCAGAAGGCGGCCGATGAAGCGCAGAAGGCAGCCGATGAAGCGCTCAAGGAAGCAGAATCAAGTAAAGAGGCAATTGAGGAAGCGCAAAGAATAGCCGACGCAGCGCTGAAAGAGGCGGCGCTCAATAAAACTGCGGCCGAGGAGGCGCAAAAGGCGGCCAATGCGGCGCAGCAGGCGGCTGACACAGCTTTGGAGTTAGTAAAAACCACCGAGAAGCAATTGGATGATGCGTTAAAACAGAATGCTGCTGACAAAGAGGATTTGCGTAAACTGGAAGAAGAGTTAAAGGCAATCAAAGAAGCGGCGGAAAGAGCAAAGGAAGCGGCAAAACAAGCAGAAGCTCAGATTAACGCAGCAAATCAGGAAGCGGAAAGCGCAAAACAGGAAGCCAAAGAAATGCAGCTTATGGTACAGAAGATCCAATTTAAGTCTGCCGGCTTAACGTTAAAGAGCGTAAAGAGCGATAAAAAGCAACAGATAAAAGCTGCTTGGAAAAAAGTAACAGGAGCGGACGGCTATGAGGTTCGCTACGCAACGAACTCCAAATTTAAAAAAGCGAATAAGGTTGTTGTCAAGAAAGGAACGACTTTAAAGGCAACGATGAAAAAATTAAAATCAGGCAAAAAGTATTTTGTGAAGGTAAGAGCTTACAAGAAAATTGGCGGCGCAAAAGTCTATACAAAATACAGTAAAGTCAAAAAAGCGCAGGTAAAATAACGGATAGTCGTTGTAGTTTGGCATTACGAAAGCGGATGGCGTAAACCATCCGCTTTTTCGTATTTCTTTTTGCCATGTTTTTTACATCCGTATCAAACGGGGATCCTTTGGATTGGAAAACCAATAATACCGACGTCGTTGTGAAACGCGTCCTAAAAGAAGTGCAGGAAAACGATATTATTCTGCTGCATGACGCGTCACAGTCATCCGTGAATGCGGCATTTGAAATTATCGATAAGCTGCAGGAACAGGGATATGTATTTGTAACGGTGGATGAGTTATTATTTGACTGATCGGCAGATTTCCTTCCGGTATTTGCTGGGGGAAATGCCAGTATTCTTTTTAAAAGCTTTCGTAAAATAAAAATAATCATGGTATCCGGCGGAGTTGGCGACTGCCTCTACGGATAACGCTTCATTTTTGAGCAGATATTTTGCTTTTTGGATCCGTTTCGACGTAATATATTCGGAAAAAGACAGACCCAGTTCATTTTTGATCAGCGTGCTCAAGTGTCCGGAGCTGATGCCGTATTTTTCCGAAAGTCCGGTTAAGGAGATATTTTCTGTGTAGCGGTTTTTCATTTCAGATAGGATATCTCCAATCAGCGTAGGATTTACGGGAGGGTTTGGCGCCGGCTTTGGCGTATGTATGCCGTTCGGGTGCAGCTTGAGTAAAATCCGGTTTAGAATATCCGTAAGATTATTTGGCTGAACCGGCTTTAACAGGTAGTCAAAGGCGCCGGCGTGTAAAGCGGATATCGCATAGTCGAATTCTGCATAGCCGGAAATCAGTACGACACAGGTATGGAGCGTTTCGGAATTGGAAATATATTGCAGCAGTTCAATGCCGGTTAAGCCGGGCATACGGATATCGGTTAACAGGATGTCCGGCTTTAAGCGTTTGATATCGTCTAAGGCCGTCAGGCCGTTATCGGCAGAGCCAATCACCCGGAAGGGCAGATTGGCATTTTCTATGAGCTTTTTTAATCCGATACAAACCCAGGTTTCGTCGTCAGCTATATAGATGGTTATCATATTCAACCTCCGGTATGGTGATATATTTTAGGATCATCCGGAATCAGGATGGTGATGCGCGTTCCTGTTTCGGGCGTGCTGTCGATATAAAATTCAAAGCAGTCGTTGTAAAAGAGTTTTAGGCGCTGATAAATATTGAACAGACCTACGCGCGAAGTGTTTTTATGACTGTTTAAGGTCTGTCGGATGGTTTGTAATTTTTCCGGCGGGATGCCGCAGCCGTCATCTTCTACAATAAAACACAGCCTTCCAAAATCAGGCGCAAAAACCTGGACGGTGACCAGGCCGGCGTCTATTTTTTGTTCTAATCCGTGAAAAACCGCATTTTCCACCAAAGGCTGCAAAAGCAGTTTGAATACCTTTTTATTTGTGATACTTTCCTCAACGTCCACGTCAATACTGATTTTGCCCATAAAACGGTAGTCAATAATTTTGGCGTATTCCAAAATATAACCGATTTCATCATGCACGCTTACGATATCCTCTCCTTTTACGGCAAACCGGAAAACATTGGAAAGCGCCATCGTAATTTCCGCTATATCGTCTGCGTTACGGTAGAGCGCCATACCCCGTATACATTCAAAGGTGTTGTAGAGAAAATGCGGGTTGATCTGGTTGCGGTAGGCCAGAATTTCCACCTGTTTTTTGGCCAGCTCAGCCTGGTAGATCCGGAGCTGGGAACGCCGCAGTTCCTGTTGCATTGTTCGGGCTTCATCCAGCATACGGTTTAAGCTGTTGGCGATAATTCCGATTTCGTCCTCGCGGTCTATGTCCAGCCGTTCTTTGGGACTTGCATTGATATCGCGTATAAAGCGGGTGATGTGCTGGATTGGGTAGGTAATGGAATGGTTGTAATAAAAAATCAGGATCCCAAAGGACAACAGCGATACCAGGCAGACTGCATACGTCAGGTAATTCAGCCAGTGATCCGAATGCTTGAGATCGTGTTCGGGCGTGATGCTGACTAAACGCCAGTCATTGACGTTTAAGGGCAGGCTGTAAAAATAGTGCGAGGCGTCGCTGTGCTGCCGTTCAGTGGGCAGACTCGTCCCATAGTAGACGTTTCCGGCATAGGCAATGATGCGGTCGGAAGCGTCCAAAAGAAACACGTTGGTTTGCTCGGTCACCTGCGAGCTTTGCAGAATCCCTTTTAGATAGTCCGGTTCCAGAATAAAAATACACGCGCCCAGGGATTTTTGGTATTGTATGCTTTCCAGATCATAAATTGGATAAAACATTTCCAGATAGGGCGTTCCGTAATCGGCGGAAAACATCAGGGGTCGGATCGTAACGACAGGCTCAAGGAACTGTTTGGGGGACGGGACGGAAAATTCCCGGCCCATTGCAGCAATCGGATCCAGATGGATATCATAGAGGTACGCGCTTAAAATATGGTCGTCTAACAGCAGTATATTGGAAAAGACGGCCGCCAGTTCTTCGCTGTCGGGCAAGCGGTTTAATGGATCGCTGGACAGATAGCGCAACGTAGTGGGCGAGTAGCAAAAAGTCGCTGTAATATGGTAAAGAGAATCCATATATTCCTGAATGCGGTTTTCTGTTTGGGCTAAAAGCCTGTCGTTCATCTCCAATGTGTTTTGACGAAGCTGCGTCATGGAATAGCGGCTGATAAACAGGCAAAGACAAAGCAAAAGGAGCAGGATTGCGGCAATGAGTCCGGCAAGCCGGTAAATAAAATGTTGGCGGTATTGCTGAAACAGTTTCATGGTTCATTTACCCTGGTGATGGTTTCACCGTATTCTTTGAAATTTTGATGCATTTGCCAGTTGATTTTCTGATTCAAGCCATCGACGTTTAGTTCTGTCAAACGATGGATAAAACGAAGATATTCTTCCTCGAAAGCCTGGTCTGAGGCTGTGGTTAAAATGGCGGGGATCTGTATTTTACAGTATTCTTCGATTGCGGCATTTGCCTGTCCATAGGCGTCGTCCGGCGCGATGTAGCTGTCCGGCAAACGTAACAGGGAAGAATTGTATATAGCGGTTTCTGGAGCCACGGCAAAGGCGCATTGGAGTTTGGCAAACAGGGAAGCTTCACTGTCGGGTTCCGGGAGAGGCGTGACGCTGTTGTCCCAGGCGCTGTTGTAAAAATTCCAGAATTTTGACAGGGCATTGTCAGAGTTTACACGTTTTTTGACGCCAATATCCGTACTCTGTATCAAACCGTCCCGATTATAATAAAAATCGACGCCTTCTTCGCCATAATTGGTATATAAAAGACCCTCACTGCTGGTCATATAGTTTAGAAACCTTGCGGCCTCTTCGGGGTGCGCGCAGCTTTTGGATACAAAAGTCTGTAACCAGCCGGTCGGAGCAGTCAAATCCATGCCAAGGACGGGGCGTTTGCCGGAATCCGGAAGCAGGGGTCCCATGCTTAGCCAGTCGCTTGCCACAATGTCGGTATTGGCTATATTGCCAATAAAACAGAATACGCGTCCG
>CAOJLW010000052.1 GCA_948438565.1 uncultured Lachnospiraceae bacterium
TCTACCGTAACTCCAGGTGTCGTTACATAAACAGCCACTGTAGCGGTCTGACCCTGATAGGTAAACGTCACTTCCTGTTTTCCTTCCGTATCGGAATCAAAACCGGTCACTTCACAATTTGCTCCGGATATTTTTTTACTTGTCTTATCACTGTAATAAACCTGGAAGCTATATTCTGACGCATCAAACGCATCCCCGATCTGGTAATTGGTTTTTCCTGCCCGCAGCAAGTCTATTCCCATCACCTGGCGAACCGGCTTTTTACCAAACGGAACGACGGTAGCGGTCCCGCCTTTTGCTTGATAGGTAAAGTTTTCAAATACAGCCGGGATGGATTCCCTGCCGGAAGCGTCATTGGCGGCATAAACGCCGATCTGTACGCTCCCCGCCTCATTGAGACGCGTATTCGTCTCTGTTCCAAGCGCCGTCCAGTTCTCCCCGTCCTCGCTGGTATAAGAGGTCAATGTATTCCCTTCTTTGACTAATTTCAACCAAATCGGCGTGTTGATCTGGCTCTCAGCCTTCCGTTTTCCTTCCCCAAGGCTGCTGCCATTATAGCTGACCATATTGAGTACATTTCCGCCAAAGCTGCTGTGATATCTTCTCCACACGCCCGCATAAGACTTGTTGTCTGCTAATGCCAAAAGGCCTGCGGACTGGTAATTGCCAGTTGGTGCAAAAGACAATTTTACCGATACTTCAAAATCTTTATCCGCGTTTATGAAAAACTCATTATTGGCCGTATTTTTGCTGGCCAAATAAATACCGCCCGACTGTGTCCGAATGGTCAATACATTTTCATTTTCAAAGCTGTAATATTCTTTATCTTCGTTTACAACAGACCATACGTCATTCGTTTCATAACCTGACGGATACACCTTTACCTGACAGGAATCGCTGATTGTGCCATGCGTCGCCGTAACGGCTGCCACGCCTACGCCTACGGATATTATCTGTCCGTTTTTCACTGTAACAACCGATTCGTCGCTGCTGCTCCATGTAACGTCACGAATCTGCGCTTCTTCCGGAGTCATAGAAGCTGTAAGCTGACGGCTTTCTCCGATGCTCATCTCGACTTCATGCTCGCTTAATACCAGCTCATTGACTTCTGTCATAGCTTCTTTTTGAATCAGGATTAATGCGCCGCCTGTAGCCAACAGTTCCAGATGCAGGGTGTCCGCGCTACTCACTTTTTCCATACGGACAATCAGTTCATCGGATTTTTGTCCGTCCTCGGCAATATATGCATAGTATTCCTCACCTGCCGGCAGGAAATCCAAAGAAAGATCCGTTGTCCTGGCTGCATCGCAAATCGTACCGATATACCATCTGCCGTCAGCGCTTTCTCTTCTAATCGTCGCATATTTTCCGATTTCCGCTTCCATTACCTGGCTGCTTTCCCATTCGGCCGGCAGATTGAAATATAACGGACGTACCGGAGAACTCAAATATACGTCTGCCGTATCCGCCATACAATTGACGCCAGATTCAATCATAATCGGCATAGCCGCCATCTGTCCTGTTGTATATTTTCCTTCATAAGAATAAGTGGCTCCACCGCCATAAGGACTGTTATGTACGCGTGTAGACAACATCGGCGTAAAATCCGCAGGCCCTACCGCATTCCGTACAAACGGAAGCGTACAATTATGCCTTGCCGTAACGCCGGCACGGTCAAAGAGAATCTGCTCTGCCCCATGGATACCTTCCCTCGTAACAAGGTGTGGATAGGTGCGGCGTTCGCCAGTCGTCTTTGGCGCGCCATGTACATTTAGCAAAAGCTTGTTTTCCGCTGTTTTTTGATACAACTGCATATAAAGCTGCATACCGGTCTGGCTGTGCGTATTAAAGAAGTCCGGCTTAATGCCCTTTACGCCTTTTTGCGCCCACTCTGCCAATACTTCCTGTTTTGCCGGCGTATTCAAATCCTGATGGTTCGCCCAAACAATCAGACCTACCCCTTTTTCGTTGGCATATTCCATCAGAGAATCAAACCAATCATAATACCCATGGTATACATATCCGGATACCGTAGAACGCGGCTGCCATCCTTCATCTAACAGAACATATTCCCAACCCATTTCTGCGGCCAGATCCACATACTCTTTATAGGTTTCATAGCTGCCGGTGCCTTCCCCGTTCAGCCAGGTCCATCCACAGGATCCCGGTTTAATCCAGGAAGTATCCTCTATCACATTCTCCGGACTTAACGTTTCGGCCATCGTATTTCCATTGATCGTATTTAAGTCCCCAATTACAAAAAACCTCCAGGGAGATACCCAGTCATGCTCTTCCTGTCCCCACGGATCACGAACCATAGTAGAAGTCGTAACCGTACTGGTTGGCTTTAAATCCCCTTCGGAAAAACGAATCTCTAATCTGCCGCTTCCATCTCCATACAAAGCCGCGCCCGCATATTCCTGAGACAATGCCGCTTCAGAAAACAAACAGAAGGTTCCTTCCGTCTCATACAATAACGGCATACAATATGCGCCGGTCATCTGGCTGTTTGTCTTTTCTCTTTCCCTTGCTTCATTATGGTTGACAAATTCCATAGCCTGAGAAATAGCTCCGTTCGGCAAAACAAGACTGGTCTTTTCACGGCTAATGGAAAGATCCTGTTTTTCTTCCGCTGAAATCTGATAACGGAACGCAACGCCGTCGTCATAAGCTCTGGCAATTACGTAAAAATAAACGCCGTTATTATTGGGTGTTTTTTCAAATTTCAAAACCATTTCTTTGCCTGCGGCATCCACATGAGTTTTCTTACCGCCAATGATATCATAGGAATCCGAAACGTCCTGCGTCGTCATATCCACCAAAGACAACCCTGTGGAAAAATCTCCCAGGTTCGTCACCAGACCGGTTGCATCGCCCGTAGCTACGACCTTGCCGATGCCTTTGGCGTCCGTAAATACTTTATAAAATACCGCTCCTGCTGACGTCTGTAAAAACGATATTTTCTGTTCTCCATTCGGCGAACTGATGCTTTGCACATCATCGGTAACGGCAATATTTTTTTCTACCGTTTGCTCGGAGCCGTTAATCTTATCCGTCACCGTAACCTGAATGGTTGCGCTTCCATTTTTCTTTCCGGTTACAATCCAATCCTGCCCTTCTTGGCGCAGCGCAGCCACACTCTCGTCCGAGCTTTGGCACTCTACTTCAATATCCCTGCCAATCTCGGCCTCTGTCTTATCAAAACAAGTTGCTTGAACCGTAATTTTCCCAGTTTCATCCATTCCTAAAAATCCAGGAGCATCCACAAAAACAGTATCTACGGTTCTTAACAGTTCTTTATTATCCAAAATACAAGCCTGCGCCCATACGCCATGATCGTATTTTCCGTCGTCATCGCCGGTTCCGATGCACAACGTCATCTCTTTTGCGCCTTCCGGAATATCGACCAACACTTTCTCAGCCGCATCGTCTGCGCCCAGTACTTTCGCAGACTGCCACATAGACTCGCCGTCAATCTGCAACTCAAAATCACAGGTTCCTCCAGGATTTCCCAGCTGTCCGTAATGAACCCCAACATAGGCAAAAAAAGCCTTCCCAGCATAACTGCTGACATCATACGTAGCGGTTGCATCCGCATTGGCAGTCAAACCTTTTTCAAAAAGCACAGTGCCCTGTTCAGACATTTTCAGTTCAATCGCTTTGTTCGTATCAAAATCTTTATCCATCGTCCATTGGCCATAATCATTTGTACTGCTTTTGATCGGCATATCGCTCAGATAATAGATCGAACCCGCACGGCTGCTGCCGCCAAAGACTTCTCCTGCAGGCATCACTCCCTGCAATGTCAGGGATAGGGCGAGACCAAAAGCCCCCATCTGTTTCCATTTGTTTTTTTGCATACTTTTGCTTCCTTTCATCCTTTTTCAAAGTCCATCTTGTTTTCAAATAGAAAATTCCCATATGTACAAGTGTACAAACTGTATCTATAACATAACACGCTTGTATTGTGGATACTATACAAATTCCTTCTATTATTCTTCGATTTTCTTTTCAGGTTTACTAGAAGCAAAAATATAACTTAAATCCCTCCTATCTCTACAAGATTCATCACAATGCCTGCCGCGGCAAGCAGCGCGCCTGCCAGCCGAAACGTCTCATACCCCTTGACCGATCGTAGCCGTTTTCCATTTTGCACAACTAAATATGACGCGCTGATCCCCAGCAGCACATACAAATAAAAAAAAGTCCTTTCCTGCGACACATAAATCGTTGGCGTAAACCCCATCACTACCCTAGTAGCCAAGGCAAGCGCAAGCAATAGCGTCTGAGAACACAATTCTAAATAACTTTCACAGACTATCACAAGCGATAACAGCATACAGCCAATGACCAGCAGATACAAAATCATGGGAATATAATTTGCCGCAAGCTGATAATTACTGCCGCAGATAAACGCATTTTTCTCCATCAGCTTAGCAAAGGACGAAAAATGCTCCTTAAGCATATCCGCATAAAAGGTCAGTCCGATATTCAAAACCACCGGAGCCAAAGCAGCCGCACGGAGCCTCACATCTTTCGTCTTGACAAAAACAAGCCATGCTAACAGCAATACATAGCACAAATACAACAGATTCCCCGACGCCAGCAGATGATGCATCGTATCCACAAAACCCATGCTGATTTTATCCAACAGATGATACGAACCAAAATTCGGCATCCAGTTTATGATCTCCTGACTTTTTCGCGCCGCATTCCCGGGACAGGATAAAATAAACCCGATTTCCAAAGCAGCCGCTATGGCTCCGATCACCGCGCTTGCATACAGACGGAAGCGTTCTTTGCCAATCCAAAAATAGACGGCCGCACAGACATTGACCGCCAATAAAACCGCTGCCATTTGCTCCATATTAGCGCCATAAACGGCGGCCAGGGCATACAAGAGCCACATGGCGGGATGCGTCTGCTTTCGTTCAAATGCACGCGCTGTTCCATGCAGGGAAAATATGCCGCAGGCCAACGGCCAGGTATAATTGACGCCCGTGGCAATCCATCCTGCGGTTCTAAGATCCCACATCGGATACAACAGTAAAAACCCTACCGTAGGCCAGGAAGCGGACGCGCGTTTCTCATCTGGAAAAAGTCCTATCACCGCCCATGCCAGAAAAACCCAAACTACCCAGTCCACAACCTTCCACAATACGATATCTCTGGAAACATAGACTAAAACAGCCTCTATCAGAAGCCTGGACGACCAGGTATCATAACGGGACGTCAGATACTCCTTTAAGGAATACGCATCCAATTGGTTCCGAAAAAACCACATGGCATCCGACCCCTCCGGCTCCCGCATCAGCCAATGATACACGACCTGTACCGCGGCAAAAATCCAAAGCGGAAGATATTCTTTTTTTGTAACTTGTTTGATACAACCCCGTATCCATTCCATATCCTTCTCCTAATAAAATATAACCTCTTCCGTTTGAATCAAGCGATTTTCTCCATTTCCACGATACCAGATACAAACGCGGCATCCATCCGGAAGCTTACTTCGCAGCGTCACCGACTTAAACTGCGCATAGTCATAATTAAATCCGTCGTCCGCTTTTTTTGTCAGCTTTTCCTTTTTTACATTTTCCGTCGGCAGTTTGTAATAGATGCCAGACGCAGGATGGTATGCCAAAACAACCGTATCCGCCTGATCGACGCTGACCCCCGGTTCATAAGCGTACCCGGAAATCTCAACGTATCCATATTGGCAGCTAATCCTATCCACCTTATATTCCATTTCTGCTGACGAAACCACCTCGCAGCCGGATACGTCAATCGTCTCTACCCTTTGGTTGATCCAAAACAGCAAAAACAAATAACCTGCCGCACTGAGAACAAATAACAACATCAGGATTTTTACCGTCCTGGCCCTATTATACGGACGTTCCATAAGCGTCCTCCTTCTTTTTTTCAGACGGCTTTTTTACATTCCCCGACGCCTTATCCTTGGATTTACAGATATCGTTTAAAAAACAATCCGCGCATTTTGGACTGCGCGCAAAACAGATATTGCGCCCAAAGGTAATAATCTGAATATTATAGAGAATCCAGTGATCCTTGGGCAGAACTTTCATCAAATCCATTTCTACCTTCACCGGATCGTCATGTTTTGTAAAACCCAATCGCTTAGAAATCCGTTTCACATGCGTATCGACCACGATACTCGGATCATGGTAGATATTGCCTCGGATCACGTTCGCCGTTTTGCGTCCCACTCCGGCCAGCGCAGTCAATTCCTCTAACGAACGCGGAACGTTTCCCTGATGTTTTTCAATCAATGCTTTTGCGCAGGCAATGATATTTTTCGCCTTGTTATGATAAAAACCGGTGGAGCGAATATCCTGTTCCAGCTCCTCCAAATCGGCGTTGGCAAATTTCTCTAAAGTATCATATTTTTTAAATAAATCCTTCGTCACAATATTAACCCGCGCATCCGTACACTGTGCGCTCAAAATCACTGCGATTAAAAGCTGCCAGGGCGTCTTATGGTTTAAATAACAGATGTATTCGGTTCCATATTCCCGATCCAGCCGCCCTAAAATTTCATTGGTACGTTTTCCCACTTTGCCTTCACCTCCTGACTTGAAAATTCGGTCGCCTTTGCCTGATGGCTAATAGCGTCGCGCTTGCCATATTCAAACAAAACATATACGGCTTCTGTAAGCTTCTGCGGTAGCTGTGTGATTTCAATATCCCTTTTTCCGGAAAAATGATAAGAAAAAGGTTCGATATGCGACAGCTTCCCTTTTTTACAAAAAGCCTGTGTCACCTGGGAAAATTCCGCAGGGTTTTTCGCCCAATACGGACGGCTTTTCATATTTTCCCTATAATATAAATCATATAACAAAGACTCCTGCACCAGATCGATTGGCATAGACTGTTCGTTTGTAATAAACTCCAACAGGATTTCACACCTGCGAATCCGCGAATGATTTTGCCCCAAATAACCTTGTTTTTCACAAAACTGCCCCAGAGTTAGAAAAAAAGCAAACGCATCTGAATAAGCTACATCGCACAATGTCATCGTAATTTCAAACTGACCGCTGTTATAATAGATTTCCAGCATTTTTTCCACCAGTTTAATGGCAAGCATTTCATCATATGATAGCCATGCCGTCCGCATCGCCTCATACGACGGCCTCCCATGATAAAGCAATCCGTATTCATGACGACGCTCATACAAATAAGAACCTTTTAACACTTTCAGAAAACCAAGCTGCAATTGATCCGGCTTTAGGGCATAAATATCCCGAAACGACTTCTGAAAGCTCTCATACCCCTCGTAAGGCAAGCCTGCAATCAAATCCAAATGCTGATGGATATTGCCCGCCTGCCAAATCCTTCTCACCGCAAACGCCACCTGAGACAAGCGCATCGTCCTATGGATTTCCTGAATCGTTTTTGGATTGGTAGACTGCACGCCGATTTCAAGCTGAACCAAACCCGGACGCAGCGAAGCCAGTAAGGTAAGCTCCTCCTCCGTCAGCAAATCCGCCGCTATCTCAAAATGAAAATTGGTAATTCCCCTGTCGTTTTCTTTGATAAACCGCCAAATCTCCATAGCATGCGTATGACTGCAATTAAAGGTGCGATCCACAAATTTCACTTGGGGAACATGATGTTCTATAAAAAATAAAAGCTCCTTTTTAACCAGAGCCAGATCTCGAAAACGCAGATTTTTATCTATAGAGGACAGACAATAGCTGCAAGAAAACGGACATCCCCTGGACGATTCATAATAGACAATCCGATTTTCAAAATCCCGCATTTCCTCATAGCAAAATGGAACCGTACTAAAATCAAGCGGTTCCCTCACGGGCGTACGAACAATCGCCGCCGCTCCCAAATCGCCGCTGCGATAAGCAATCCCCAAAATATCAGCCAAATCCAACGCGTTTCTTTTACAATAATACAAAGCAAGCTCCGCAAAAGCAGCTTCCCCTTCCCCCAAAATAACTCCAAAAAACGCCGGATTCTGAGCAAACAGATCGTCCACTTCATAAGAGACCTCCGGGCCGCCAACCCAAATCGGCACATCAGGCCTTAACTTATGAAACTCCTCCGCAATTTCACAGACATAGCGATAATTCCAGATATAACACGAAAAACAAAGAACGTCCGGATTTTTCTTGTAAATCCCCTGTAAAATATCATCGCTTTGATGGTTAATCGTATATTCCGCCACCTCAATACAGTCCCGGCATTCTTTGGCGTATGCCCGCAGGCTATAGACTGCAAGGTTTGAATGGATATATTTGGCATTGATAGCCGTCAACAGTATTTTCATCCACCACATCCCCTCTCATAGCGCATCGGCGTAAAACGCATACCGTGTTCGATTTGTTCCACTCTACTGTCCGCAAATCCAAACCTGTGATAGACCGGCACCGCATAGGGAGCAGAATTCACTGTAATGGCATAAGCAGCGCTGTTTTGCTGAAAATACTCCCACAGCCTTCTGCCAACCCCCTGCCCAAGATGCCGAGCTCCCACAAAGAAAAGGCAGATATGGCTCCTACGTCGGTTCGACGCCAGAACCCCTTTTAATTCCCCGCCTTCATACGCGCCAAAATAGACCAGCAATTTTTTTGTATTTTTATCTTGGAGATAATTATGAAATGTGTCCACGCCTTCCGGCGAAAACATCGGTGCATCAATTTTTAAAAATGTCGTCCAGATTAGCGCAAGCGCCTGTTCGACTTCAAAACCCTGCATGATTCTGATTTCCACATATGTCACCCCTATCTTATATTCCATATAAAAAAGTCCCGTCAGGGGTTTGATTGTTCGTTTTATTTTAACACTATGACAGGGGGAAATCAATCTTTTCCTTGATTTGGCGCGGAGAAACGTACGTCCGGGGAGGGCAGGGTTTTGTATGACGGTAGGTTTTTTGGGGCATCTACGCAAAACGGACATGCCCGCAGTTTCTCACCCTCAGACGTATGGCCGTCCAATGTTAATCCTGCATGACAAGACCGGATGGCTCATATATTATGCTTGCCGGTTAAAAGTCGATTCATCTGTATGATCGTCAAACTGAAAATAACGATAACGGTCATTATGCGGAAACAGCATTTCCATATATAAACTGCCCAGCAGATTTTTCACCCTGCTTTCGCTGATATTCTGCACCGTCAATTCCTGCCATTCCATCTTTTTTAAATTCTCTAAAAGCGCCCCGATATCCGGTTTTGCATTTTCTATGTTTCCTGCCGTTTCTTTCCTGTCGCCCGACGTTTTAACCTCTTCCGACAATTCCTTTTCTGTCAGTTTTTTGACGTCTTTTGACTCTGACTGCATTAATTTTTCGGCCTCTGGTATTTTATAGAGCAAATTGCGGCAGGTTTTCTCAAAACAATCCCGATCATATACGGCTAAAAAATGCAAATCTTCCATAGTCAGTGGACGTTTGTTGTAAATTTTAATATAGATATCTGCCAAACGTGCATTTTTTTCCATAAGCAAACACCTCGTTTTTCTTTATCATAACATATGGCTTGACCTGATGTCATGCTCTTTTTACAGAGGATCGGTGGCAGGTGTCTGCGGAGTTGTTTATTTCGGGGTTAAGCGGTTCTAAATCCAGCAAACGGTATCTGCCCTGTCCCTTACAGACGGTCGCCTAACCACTGCAAGCCGTTTTTCTTTTCTGCCCTAACAAAACGAAAAACCAGGCTTTGAGGTCCTCCCTCAAAACCTGGCTCTATCTCAAATCTCAAATATAATCTACAACGATTCTTACAGTTCCGCTTTCAACGCCGCCGTCAAAGCTGGAACGATCTTATTCAAATCGCCAACCAAACCATAATCAGCCACATCAAAAATCGGAGCATCCTCATCCTTATTGATTGCAACAATTAGATCGGAATCCTCCATACCAGCTACGTGCTGAATCGCGCCGGAGATACCAATTGCAAAATAAATCTGCGGACGTACCGTCTTGCCGGTCTGACCAACCTGTAAATCAACTGGCTGCCAACCATTTTCCACTACGGCACGGGAACAGCTCACAGTTGCTCCAAGCGCTTCTGCCAGATCATCTAAAATTTTAAAATTCTCTTTTGAGCCAACGCCACGACCGCCGGATACTAAAATCTTGGCATCCATAATATTGGCCGTAGTCTTAACCGCTTTTACAACATTTAAAATCTCTACATAGCGGTTATCCGGCGTAAATCCCGGATTGAACTCAATAATATTGGCTTTTGCGCCTTCAATCGGAGCAATTTTCTGCATAACGCCTGGACGTACTGTTGCCATCTGCGGACGATTGTCCGGACATGCAATCGTAGCAATTGTATTTCCGCCAAATGCAGGACGTGTCATCAGAAGCTGGTTGTGTTTCTGCTCGTTTTCTTTGCCCGGCTGAGCAACCAATGGGAAATCACCGATTTCCAATACGGTACAGTCTGCTGTCAGACCGGTTGCCACCCTTGCGGAAACTGTAGGTCCTAAGTCACGGCCAATTGCCGTAGCGCCAACCAACATAATCTCCGGTTTATACTCATTGATAACAGACGCCAGAGCATGTGCATATGGCTCAGTCCGGTAATCCTTTAACTGCGGATCATCAACAACAATCACCTTATCCGCACCATAAACGGCTAAATCGTCTGCAAGCCCTTTCACATCAGAGCCAATTAACACTGCTGTTACGTCTGTATCCAAATCTTTTGCCAGGTCTTTTGCTTTTCCAAGTAATTCAAAAGCAACGCCGTCCATTACGTTGTCTACTTGCTGCGCAAAGACATATACTCCTTTATATTCCTCTAAACCCATGATATTCACCACTTTTCCTTTTTTTATTTAGATAATATGTTTCTCTTTGAACTTGCCCATTAAGTAAGCAACTGCTTCATCCGGAGCCAAATTCACTTTTTCCCCGGCGCCCTTACGGACTTTATCGGATGCTTTCGCAATCTTGGTAGGTGAACCCTTTAAACCAAGGTTCGCATCGTCCACATCCTTTAAATCCGGCCTGCCCCATACGGTTACTTCTTTGTCATATGCATCGAAGATTCCGCCCGGAGTCATATAACGCGGCACGTTCAATTCAGATAAAGCTGTGATCAGGCAAGGCATCTTCACTTTTAATTCATGGTATCTGTCCTCATACTGACGCTCTACAATAACAGCGTCGCCGTCAATCTTAATATTCTGTGCATAGGAAATTACCGGAAGGCCCAAATGCTCTGCAATCTGCGGCCCAACCTGTGCGGTATC
>CAOJLW010000053.1 GCA_948438565.1 uncultured Lachnospiraceae bacterium
GGAATTGCATACCAAAAAAGATACGGCCTGTGTGGTGGAAGCGGCAAAAAAACGGGGCGTACGGGTATATGCCCTGGAAGAGTATATGGTTTTGGGAACCAATCCCATACCAAACAGCCGTCCGACGCTGCTGCTTGGATACGGCGCGTTGTCCAGGCAAAAAATGCAGGAAGGAGTCGCCTGTATACGTGGCATTTTGAAATAGAAAGGAAAAGAAACATGACAGAAAATCATGCGTACGACGCCGGAAGCATTGCGGTTTTAGAAGGGTTAGAGGCCGTCAGAAAGCGGCCGGGGATGTATATTGGAAGCGTTTCCAGAAAAGGGTTAAACCATCTGATTTATGAAATCGTGGACAATGCGGTCGACGAGCATTTAGCGGGATTTTGCGATACGATTTGGGTGACGTTGGAAAAAGACGGTTCCTGTACGGTTGAGGACAATGGACGCGGCATTCCGGTCGGTATGCACGCGAAAGGCGTCTCTGCGGCGCGCGTCGTCTTTTCCACGCTGCACGCCGGGGGTAAATTTGACAGCGCGGCCTATAAGACCAGCGGGGGTCTGCACGGCGTAGGTTCTTCCGTGGTCAATGCGCTTTCGGCGTATATGGATGTGGAAATCAGCCGGGAAGGCTATGTCCATCACGACCGGTATGAAAGAGGCGTTCCGACGATGGAATTGGAGAACGGCCTGTTGCCCAAAATCCGAAAAACGAAAAAAAACGGAACGAAGATCAATTTCATGCCGGATGGAGAAATTTTTGAAAAGACGCGTTTTAAAGCCGAGGAGGTTAAAAGCCGGCTGCATGAGACGGCATATTTAAACCCTGCGTTGACGATTCTCTATGAGGACAGACGAGAAGAGCAAAAAGAGCAGGTGACTTTTCATGAAGAAGAGGGCATCAAAGGGTTTGTCAAGGATTTAAATAAAAATTCCGAGACAATCTGCGATATCGTCTATTTTCAGGGAGAAAACGAAGGGATTACGGTGGAAGCCGCATTTCAGTTTACGAATGATTTTCATGAAAATGTGCTTGGTTTTTGCAATAATATCTACAATGCGGAAGGCGGCACGCATCTGACCGGATTTAAAACGACCTTTACCACTGTAATTAACCAGTATGCCAGAGAGCTTGGCATTTTAAAAGAAAAAGACGCAAATTTTACCGGAACGGATATCCGTAACGGGATGACGGCCGTTATTTCCGTCAAGCATCCCGAACCGCGCTTTGAAGGGCAGACTAAGACCAAGCTGGACAACCAGGACGCGGCAAGAGCCGCCGGGAAAATCACCGGAGATGAGATTCAGCTTTACTTTGATAAAAATTTAGAGGCGTTAAAGGCTGTGATCGGCTGTGCGGAAAAAGCCGCAAAAATCCGCAAAGCGGAGGAAAAAGCGCGCACGAACCTATTGACCAAGCAGAAGTTTTCGTTTGATTCCAACGGAAAGCTGGCCAACTGCGAGAGCAGGGACGCTTCCATTTGCGAGATTTTTATCGTGGAGGGGGACTCTGCGGGCGGTTCCGCCAAAACCGCGCGCGATCGAAGCTTTCAGGCTATCCTGCCCATCCGGGGTAAAATTTTAAATGTCGAAAAAGCAAGCATCGATAAGGTTTTAGCCAACGCTGAGATTAAGACGATGATCAATGCTTTTGGCTGCGGCTTTTCCGAAGGGTTTGGCAATGATTTTGATATTGCCAAGCTGCGGTATGATAAAATTATCATTATGGCCGATGCGGATGTGGACGGCGCGCATATTTCCACGTTGCTGTTAACATTATTTTATCGGTTTATGCCGGAGTTGATTTTTGAAGGCCACGTCTATATCGCCATGCCGCCGCTATATAAAGCTATCCCTGCGAAAGGCCAGGAGGAATATCTCTATGACGACGCGGCGTTAGAAAAATACCGCAAGCGGCATAAAGGCAGCTTTACGTTGCAGCGCTACAAAGGTTTGGGAGAGATGGACGCCGGGCAGCTTTGGGAGACGACATTGGATCCGGCGACCAGGATCTTAAAAAAAGTAGAGATAGAGGACGCCAGGATGGCTTCGGATGTTACGGAGATGCTGATGGGGACGGCAGTGCCGCCGCGGAAGGCGTTTATCTATGAACACGCCAAGGACGCCCAGTTAGATATATAAGAGAGGTTGAAACGGAATGAAGGAAACGGAACAGATTATCCGAACGGAATATTCAGAGCTGATGCAAAAATCCTATATCGACTATGCGATGAGCGTGATTATCGCAAGAGCGCTGCCGGACGTGCGGGACGGATTAAAGCCGGTGCAGCGTCGGACGCTTTACGATATGCACGAGCTGGGAATCCGCTATGACAAGCCGTATCGAAAATGCGCCCGTATCGTAGGCGATACAATGGGCAAATACCATCCGCACGGCGACAGCTCGATTTACGAAGCGCTGGTTGTCATGGCGCAGGATTTTAAAAAGGGTATGCCGTTGATCGACGGACATGGAAATTTTGGCTCCATTGAAGGGGATGGGGCGGCCGCTATGCGTTATACGGAGGCCAGGTTAAAAAAAATCACGCAGGAAGCCTACCTGGCGGATTTGGATAAGGACGTCGTGGATTTTGGACCCAATTTTGACGAGACAGAAAAAGAACCCCTGGTGCTTCCGGTCAAAGTGCCGAATCTGCTAATCAACGGCGCGGAAGGGATTGCCGTGGGCATGGCCACCAGCATCCCGCCCCATAATTTCGGGGAAGTGATCGACGGCGTAAAAGCCTATATGAAAAATCCGGATATCAATACGGAGCAGATGATGCAGTATATCAAAGGGCCGGACTTTCCGACAGGCGGGATTGTCGTCAATCAAGACGAGCTGCTTAGCATTTATGCCACCGGCATGGGAAAAATCAAAGTCCGCGGCAGAGTGGAAATCGAAAAAGGCAAAGGCGGCAAGGAACGGCTGGTGATTACGGAAATTCCATATACGATGATCGGAGCCGGGATCGGCAAATTTTTAAACGACGTCTGCGCCTTGGTGGAGACGAAAAAAACGACCGATATCGTGGATATTTCCAACCAGTCCTCCAAGGACGGCGTCCGGATTGTGCTGGATTTAAAGCGCGGCGCGGATACCGGACAGCTATGCGCCCTGCTCTATAAAAAGACAAGGCTCGAAGATACGTTTGGCGTCAATATGCTGGCCGTAGCGGACGGCAGGCCGGAGACGATGGGCTTAGTCCCGATGATCCGGCATCATGTCAATTTCCAGTTTGAGCTCGCATCCAGAAAATACCGGACGCTTTTAAACAAAGAGCTGGAAAAAAAAGAAATCCAGGAAGGCTTGATGGCGGCCTGCGACGTGATAGACTTGATTATCGAGATTTTACGCGGCAGTAAAAATATCCGGGAAGCCAAAGCGTGTCTGACGACAGGGCAGACCGAAAACATTCGTTTTAAAACGCAGACCTCCAGAAAACAGGCCCAAAAACTCCGCTTTACACAACGGCAGGCAACGGCGATTTTGGAAATGCGTCTGTACCGCCTGATTGGTTTAGAGATGGAGGCTCTTTTAAAAGAGCATGAGACAACGATAAAAAATATTGCCGATTATGAGGAGATTTTGGGCAGCCGGACGGTAATGGCCAAAACGATTATGCGTCAATTGGACGCCTTGAAAAAAGAATATGCCGTTTCCAGGAAAACGTCGATTGAAAACGCTCAGGAAATTGTCTTAAAAGAAGAAACCCCAAAGGAGCTTGACATTGTATGCCTGATGGATCGGTTCGGCTATATACGGGCCGTGGATGTAGCGACTTATGAGCGAAACCAAGAAGCGGCGGACAGTGAGAGCAAATATACGATTTTCTGCAGAAACACAGATAAGATCGGACTGTTTACCAATCGGGGGCAAATGCATTTATTAAAAGCCATCGATCTGCCATTTGGGAAATTCCGGGACAAGGGGCAGCCGATCGATAACCTGAGCAATTTTAACAGCAGTGAAGAGACGCTGCTGTTTGTGGCGCCTCTGAGCCAGATGCGCGCACAAAAGCTGTTATTTGCTACAAAAATGGGTATGCTAAAGTTAGTGGACGGCCTGGAATTTGACGTTGGCAAGCGTACGACGGCGGCTACAAAGCTGTCAGAAGGCGACGAGGCGCTACAGATCGGTTATTTTTCAGAAGGGATGCATCTGGTTATGCAGTCGAAAAAAGGGATGTTTTTACGAATCCCGGCTGCTTTGGTTCCGGAAAAGAAAAAAGGCGCCGTCGGCGTACGCGGTATCCGACTGGCCGCGGAAGATATGTTGGAAGCCGTGTATTTCCTAAAAGACGGGGAGAGCATGACCATCTCCTATCAGGATAAAACGATCGAACTGCACAGACTCCGTGTCGGCAGCCGCGATACCAAGGGCGTAAAACGCAGCTAGGAGAGAAAGATGGATTATAAGCAGGCAGTGCAATTTCATAAAGCAGCCGAAGCGTATGGGTCGATCCTTGGCCTGGACAGCATACGGGCATTGCTAAAAGAGCTTGGAGATATCTGGCGGGCGTTGCGGATAGTGCATATTGCGGGAACGAATGGAAAGGGTTCCGTATCCTGTTTTATGGCGTCGGCTCTCTTAAGAGCCGGCTATCGAACCGGACAGTATACCTCCCCGGCAGTCTTTGATCTACGCGAATCGTATCAGATTAATGGACAGTGGATCAGCCGGGAGGCGTATGCCTCCTGTATGGAAGAAGTGGCCGCGGCCTGTGGCAAAATGACGCGGCGCGGTCTTAGGCATCCGACCGTTTTTGAAGTAGAGACGGCATTGGCGTTTTTGTGGTTTTACAGACAAAAATGCGATATTGTCTTATTGGAAGCCGGGATGGGTGGCGAAACGGACGCTACGAATGTCATAGAACATCCGCTTTGCAGCGTACTGACTCCGATCGGCATGGATCATATGCAGTTTCTCGGCAATTCGCTGGATCAAATCGCCCGAGTCAAAGCCGGGATTATCAAAACAGGCTGTCCGGTCGTTACGGCCATACAGCCGCCGGAAGCCAAAGCGGTGATTGTGCAGACGGCCAAAACGCGCCGTGCTGCGTGTTACCAGACGCTTTCGATTACCGACAGCTGGGTGGAAGGACGAACGATGCGCTACCGCCATCCGTCCCTGGGGACGCTGCGTTTATCCATGACAGGCAGCTATCAGGTCGAAAATTCCGCGCTTGCGCTACAGACGCTTTTCCTTTTGCGGGAATGCGGCTACCCGATGGAGGACGATGCAATCAAACAGGGCATCGAGACGGCGGCATGGGCGGGGCGATTTGAACGCATCGGCGACGCGCCGTTATTTTATATCGACGGCGCGCATAATTTGGAGGCGGCGCAGGCTTTAAAAAACAGTTTGACGCAAAACTTTCCGGATATGATTCGGATTGGCATTATGGGCGTTATGGCGGACAAGCCTTATCGGGAAATGCTTTCCGTTTTACTGCCGTGCTTTGAACGAATCTATACGGTTACGCCCGAGAACGCCCGAGCCCTTCCGGCAGAGACGCTGGCTGCAAAAATCCGAGACAGAGGCGTTTTGGCCACAGCGCAAACAAGTGTTGAGGACGCCGTCCGCCTGGCCAATGAAACGGCAAAAGAGGCCAGCGGACAGGCTATGGTGACGGCATTTGGATCGCTGTATTATCTAAGAGAGGTAAAAAGAGCGCTTTATGAAATTACAGAAAACAGATAAAAGAATATATCAAAATTTACTGCAAGGGGAATTTGGCATTGAAAAAGAATCCCTCCGGATTACGGCGGACGGACGTCTGGCGGCAACGGCCCATCCGTTCGGTTTAAATGAACGGATCAGCAGGGATTTTAGCGAAGGACAGGTGGAATTTATCAGCGGCGTATACAATAACCTGGAGGACGCCTGTAATGAAATCTGTTCCCTGCAGTGGGAGGTAGAACAGGCGATTGTCCATCGCAGCACGGGCGACGAATATATGTGGACCTATTCGAATCCGCCGCTATTTGAAAAAGAGGCCAGTATCCGCATTGCGGAATTTGCCGGATCTCGGGAAGAAAAAACGACTTACCGGGAATATCTGGCGCAAAAATACGGCAAAGTAAAAATGTTATTTTCCGGCGTGCATTTGAATTATTCTATGCCTAAAGCGTTTTTTGCGCTTTTACAGGAAAAGATACCGGATCAACCGCAAGGCTTTGTCAAAAGCGAATGGTACGTCCAGCTCTGCGATATCTTGATGTCGGACAGTTGGCTGATTGTGGCCTTGACCTCTGCCAGTCCTGCCGCAGATCCGTTTTTTTTACGGCAGCTTGGCGTGCCGAAAGCAGAATGGGAGGATTACGCATCCTTTCGCAACAGTCGGTACGGCTATTGGAACCTATTTCGACCAGAACTGTCGTATCGGGATTTTCCGTCATATATCGAAAGCATACGACGTTATATTGTACAGGGGGATATGGACTCCATCCAGGAATTGTATTATCCGATCCGCTTAAAACCGGCCGGAGAGAATACCCTGGAACAGTTGGCCGCGCAGGGAGTCAATCATATCGAGCTGCGTATGCTGGATTTAAATCCGATGTGCTGCGCGGGGGTGGCCAAACAGGATTTGATTTTTATCCATCTTCTGATTGCCTACCGGACGGCCGAATTGCTGCATTTTTGGGACGGACTTCTAAAGAAGATTTCGTTTGCATATGACGGGGAACGCCTTGCCTTGCATCAAAAAGCCGCTCGTTTTGCGTTTTGGGAGGAAAGCAGGGAATGCAGAGCCTATGCTTTGGATTTGTTAGAGGATATGCAGGATTTTTTTGCGGCGTATGAAACAGAGGATGGCGTCTACTTGCCAAATGGCTATGCCGCATCCCGGGTTTTGGAAGCGGAAAAACAAAAGATTCTGCAACCGGACAGCCGTTATGCCAATCAGCTCAGGGAGAAGTACCGGGCAGATTATATTGGAGCAAGAATGAGGGAAATTCTACAGGGATCGTAAATGAGCGGGGGTGATATTATGAAACAGCCAAAATATATGCAGGTTTGGAATATTCTATATCCTATCGGTATGTATTACGTAATAACCGTGACGGTTTTGTTGATATTGGATTATATCATACCGGAAACGGCGGATTCAAAGCTGCTGCGGCAATTGATTACATCGGTCGCCGTACTGCCGTTTTTGTATTCGTATTATCAGCATGACACAGGAAAGACGAAAAAACTATGGGGGCAATGGCCAAAAGGTATCTTAAAAAAGATCATGGGGGCGTTGATATTTGGCGGATGTTTTGCCATTGCTTTTAATACGATTCTCGGAATGCTGCGTCTTGCGGATTATTCTGCATCCTATCGCCAGGTCGCCGAGACATTTTATACCGGCAGGCTATTGCTTGAGATCGTCGCGCTTTGTATAGTGATTCCGCTGGCCGAGGAGCTGCTCTACCGCGGAATTGTCTATGAAAGGCTGCGCGGTTGGCTTGGTATGCGCGCCGCCGTTTTGGGTTCTGCATTTCTTTTTGGATTGGTACATATGAATCTGGTGCAGTTTGTCTATGCGTTTATCTTTGGAATGCTGTTAGCCTGTTTGTCTGAGTGGACAGAGGGATTTTTTGCGTCGACGGCGGCTCATATGGCTGCAAATTTGACGTCTGTGCTGCGTGCGGAAACAAACATATTTGCCTTTTTGGATCAAAGCGTTGTCGTGCGGATTTTGGCTGTGATCATACTGTTTACGATCGCGGGTTTGACATTTGCATGGACGCGGAGATCGCCGGAGGACAGAAATTAGAAAATCCTTTTTGCTGCCTTTGCATATAGTATCAAGAAATCTGAATGAGGAGATATGCAAAGACATGAAAGAATATGTAACCGTATCACTGGAAACCCATCTTTTTTTCGGAAGGATCATGAAAGAACATTCCCTGTTCTTACTTGCCGGCTTTCCTGCAAAAGAAACACAGTGGATACAGCGTGCAGATCGATTCCGTGCGGAATTTGAGGACGGGTTGAAAAAAACGGTAGAACTTGCAGACGGTATTGTAAGCGAAACCGTTTTAAATTCCGGAGAAATTGTAACAGAATTTACACAAAAGGCCGAACGTCAGACAAGAAATCTGACAGGGATTTCCATTGACGTCAAAATTACAGAAGCAGAGGAACGGCTCCGTTCCGGAGATCATGTTAGGATCAACCGGAGAATCGTTTCTCATGTAAGAATGTTGAACCGGAAAATGCTTACAAGCATAAACGGATTGATTGCGCTGAAAGAAGCGGTTCTTGGAGAAATGACAAGATGCAGGCTGTATACGACAAACTATCCGTTATTGATCGAGCATATTTTGCGGGAAGCCAAATGGTATCGTCAGATCATTTGGGAGTTAGAAAAGCGAGGCAGGATTTTTGGATCGGATTTACTCAATCCGGAATTATTCTGGAATCAGATTATGATGGAGCACGCCCAGTTTATCCGGGGACTTTTGGATCCGACAGAGTGTGAGCTGATAGAAACGGCTCATGGCTTTGCCAAAGATTATTGCCGTCTGTTAGAAGAAGCAAAGGAACAGGACAAAAAAGCAACAAACGTTACCCTGACGGAACGAACATTGCAGACTACAAAGAAGTACCAGCAATTTAAGACAGACGGAACGGAAGGGATCGCAGACTGTAACATTCGTTCCATTATCCTTCCGCTTTTGGCCGATCATGTGCTCCGTGAGGCAAACCATTATCTGCGGATTTTAAAATATATACAGAAAGATGGGGGTTAGTCTGATAGAATATCCATGAAAACAAAAAAGAATTCACACAAGCGTACAGGTGAGAAAACAGTATGATACGAATTATGAAAAAAACCGATATCAGCCAGATTGTAAAAATCTGGCTGGATACCAATAGAAAAGCGCATGATTTTATTTCGGCACAGTATTGGATGGATCATCTTCCCATGGTTCAGGATATGCTGCCAAAGGCCGAGGTTTATGTTTATATAGACGAAAAAAATAACAAACTAGAAGGCTTTATCGGATTAAACGCCGACTACATCGCAGGGCTTTTTGTCTGTTTTGACGCACAATCCCGCGGCATCGGCAAGCAATTACTGGATACGATTAAATTATTCAAAAAACAATTGCAATTAAACGTATATAAAAAAAATATACGTGCAGTGGCATTCTATCAAAGGGAAGGCTTTCAGATAGAATCGGAAAATATAGATGAGAATACCGGCGAAGCAGAATATGCAATGAAATGGGAGAAGGCGGATGATATAATATGACATACATCTCAATAGTACTCATTTCTGCTCCTCCATCTGCTTTTGAACTAGTTTTGCCAGTAAAATATCCCTCTGCATAGTTATTCTGCGACAAGCTGGTCGTTTGTCGATTCTGCGGAAGCTGATAAAATCCCCTTCGAATCCTTTCGAAAACCCCTTTTTTACAAAAAGCTGCCACCTCGTATTTATGGTTCCCTTGATTGGCAAAGTCTGAAGTTTTTGCAATACCTCTGTTGTTTTCAATTACATTTTGTATGATTTCTTTCTTAATTCAAATAAACACCAACTTTCCACATACAAAAAATAAACAATGTACGCGTCTATTATAAGCAATAATTAACAGAATTGTAATGCCAAAATGCCGATTACTCTTTTAGAGATTCTTGTATCAACATACAAGTTAAATTTGCCAAGCGAGGAAGAACTCTATTTTTCCATCGCCTTATCTTTCAATCGTGTCACGAGCGATTCCGTTATATGCTCAATCACATAAAGATTTCTTCCTCTCAAAATATGACGATTCATATTATGACAGATAACTATATTTTGAGCCAATATCTGGATTTTAATCACATGATCGGCGCTAATTTCAATCCCCAAAAATATAACTTTGTTATTGGCAATCCACCATATATGAAGATTCCAAGGGACGCGCCAGAGGCGGCTGCGATGCCTGCGCTTATTTAACCGTGCCTTATCGTTTGGTAGTGTCTGTCGAAAATTATTATGTCTATCTGGAAACGAATGAAAAAGAGGTTGAGGTATTAGAAAGGCTGCATAAATTTGATAAAACGTTACCGGAAATTGGCGTTAAGATGAAAACCGGATTGACGGTTGATTTTCGCCATCGGGATATATGGCGTGATAAAGAGGAAGGAGGGGCAATCCCGCTGTTTTATTCGCAGCATATCAAGCAGGGAAAAGTGCAATTTCCGATACAAAAAGCACATGAATATGTAGTTACGGATCAGCAAGGGTTCATGCAGGATAATAAAAATGATCTGTTCGTGAAACGCTTTACAGCAAAAGAGGAACCGCGAAGGCTGCAGTGTGGCGTATATCTGGCAAAAGATTTTCCACAGTACAGAAAAATCAGCACACACAATAAAATTAATTTTATAGACGGATTTTTGACAGAAACGCCAGAACATATGATACATTTAAATGGGGATAAGTTTTTAGGGCCGAAATAAGTATTCGGAAAAACAGTTGAAAAAATCTCTGCTTTTGTATATAATACCCTAAGTGCATATCACCCTCTTTTTTTGTTTATGGAGGGCAGCTTTACAATACATACACAGAGGAGCATACGATTATGAATCGGAATATTAAAATACTTTTAGCATCCATGATTTACATAATTGGCCTGATAGCCGCCGTCTATGTCGGCGGTTGGATTATGATTTTAAAACCCATTCGCGGGACAATTACCGCGTATACCGTCGGCACCCTGACATTGCCGCAGCTGATTGTTGCAATTGTCAAATGTATTTGTTCTACAACGGTTGCGGGATTTATTTGGTGTCTTGGCTATATTGCAAGCAATTCTGTATACGACAGCCGTGATGAATTATAATTTGGCGCGGATTGGCATTTATCCGCGCCCTTTCCATGCAGATCGAAGAACCGAATGTATGGCGGGCATTCCTAGAGCGTGTTTGAAACAAGCAGGAGGTAATAGAAATGAAAAAAGCGGTATTTTTTGATATCGACGGAACTTTATGGGATCAGCATATGCAGGTGCCGTCTAGCACGATAGCAGCCATCCATAAGCTGCGGGACAATGGGCATTATGCGTTTATAGCGACCGGAAGGAGCCGGGCGACGATTGGATCTAAGACATTGCTTGAGGATATTGGGTTTGATGGAATTGTGGGCGGCTGCGGCACCTATAT
>CAOJLW010000054.1 GCA_948438565.1 uncultured Lachnospiraceae bacterium
TTGTACGCCGCTTAAAGGAGAGACCATGACATTGCGTGGAAAGTCTCCGCCGCCGCCAAGCGTGATAATGCCGTATTTCCAGGCCTCTTCTATCAGCTGGCAGATGTTGTCCGGTTTTAGGTTATGGAGCTGGACGGTTTGGCAAGTGGTAAAATGGATGCGGTCAATTTGGTATTTATCGATGCTGTCTACAATAAAGCGGAGCTGATCCTTGGTAATCCTGCCGCCGCAGAGCCTGAGACGGAGCATACCATAGACGCCGCCCCGTTGGGCGTAGCTTCCAAATTTGCCGGAAAGGCGTTTGTATTCCGCTACGGTAATTTTTTTTTGGTAGAAATCGTTGGTAGCTTTGCAAAAGTCGTCAATGTCTTTTTGAAATTCGGTGATGTAGTCTCTCATGTTTCTGGATCCTTTCTGTTGATTTTGATTTGTTCTTTGAGAATGCGCAACACCCTCTGGATGGCTGCATTTTTTCAAATTCTACAATGGCATTGCTTTCCAATTATTATATCTCAATACGCCACAGAAGAAAATACCCCATACATAGTATGAGGTATTTTGATAAGTTTATAATCTCTTTATTCCAAAACCGCGTTTTCCGTTGAATCCGCATAGGGATCGCTATAGATATATTCCGGCGTGCTGCGGAACACCGTGTTGCTCGATCCCATTTGGTTGACCACAATCGTATCTCCGTTTTCCAAGTCCTCAAGATTGATGCGGAGCCGAGAACTATTGATATAGTCGGTTGTGATTTTTTCGCCGTTGACATATACTTTGCTCCATCGGGTGAAGTTCTTGCCGCTGATCGTCGCATATCCCAAAACGGAGGAAGGCCAGATATTGACGATGGCGGTGTCCTCGACGCCCATGATTAAATCCGATGCAGGGTACGGATTGCTTCCGTTGTATGCATAGCGGTCTCCATACAGCAGATCATATTGTAGGTGGTTTAACCCCTCCAAATAGCTTTCGCTGCCGCGTGCGCCCTGCGTCAAGGCCTGCTGTTCATAGGTAAAAATCGTGCCTTCGTGGATGCCAAGCGCATCCGTGGCGCTTGCCAGCAGTTCGTAAGCTGCAAGGTCCGCATCCTGTTTGGCAAGGCCAAAATTATTCCAGGTGGCATACTTCGTTAAAAAGGTATTGCCCGAAACCAGATCCTGTTCCTCTAAACCGAGGCTTGGGAGGTGATCGCCAAAAAATACCACAATCGTATTTTCATTCCGTTTAGCGAGTTCATCGGTCAGTTTGCCGATAAATTTGTCGACCTCATGCAGCATATTGACATAGTATTCCCATTGGTTATTGGCCGCTTCGTCGAGCGCGCCGCTCACCTTGATTTCCGGAGCTGCCAGCGTTTTTTCTGTCGGGTAATCGCCATGTCCCTGTACGGTGATGGTATAGACAAAATCCGGCTGCCCTTCAGTAGCGTCCATCGCTTTGATCGTTTCGTCAATCAGGATGTCGTCGGTAGGCCAGGAACCAAGCGGCGTGTATTCCCGGATATCCATCAGTTCTTTGCTTGTAAATGTGTCGAAACCCATCATGGAAAATGCATTGGCCCGGCTGTAAAAATTACCGCCATTGTTATGTACCACGTGTGTGCCGTATCCAAGCTTGGAAAGGTTGGAAGCGATGCTTTCACAATCCGTCTGTTTTAAAATTGTCTTATACGGATATTCTCCGGTTCCAAAGTATTGCATACTCATGCCGGTTAAAATCTCAAATTCCGTGTTGGCGGTTCCCGCTCCGACAACCGGTACGGTCAGGTAACCGGCAGTATAGTTTTCCGTCAGTTTTCGGAAATTGGGAATGGGATCTTGGGAAAAATTTAAATATTTTACTTCGGTCGGATCGATAAAGGATTCTAACAGTACGGTAATAATGTTTGGCCGGTCTGGATTTGTCGTTGTTTCTTTTTTGGAGTATTCCTGCGCGGCCGCAACCGTCTCTTTAGAATAGTCTTTGGGTTTGCTCATGCCGCGGTCTACGACGCTTGTGGAAAAGCCGTAGACAAAGCCATAGTTTTCATATCCTTGCGCAATATTGGAAAAATAAGAAGCCAAAATATTGGAATTTTGCGCGGCGTGCGTAGTTACGGGGAGCATCAGCAGGCACAAGCCAACCATACATGGAGTTAATATTTTACGATATTCACCCTGAAATTTTGGGCCTTTCACAAACATATAGAGACAAAAGGCCAAAAATACCGCTACGACGCAGACGACCAGGATTGCTTCTGAAGTGGTAAAATAGCTGGTATTGCGCATAGCCAAAAGGTCGGAGATACATTTTAAGTCCGTATAGCCAAACGGCGTAACCCGATTGGATAATATACAGCCGTTAATCGTCCCTAAAAACAGCCAAAATCCGCTGATTAGGATTCGCGCAAACGCTCTCCTGCGGATTAAATAGACCAAAGAAAGGGAAGCAAATATAATAAAGGAATTATAGGCAAATGCTAACGTATGCTGGCCTACGAAATAAGCCGCTTTACTAATCGAATGCCTGGAAATGGCTTCAATGGTAAAACACAGCAACATGGAAAGAGCAGCATGAATCAACAGTGAATAGCGGTTAAATAAAACAATGCTGCGCAGTTTCGGATTCTGCTTTGAATGGTTCATAGTAGTTTCCTCCTGTCTATATCGTGATGATGTAACGGCTCGACGCCCAATGGCGGGCAGGAGCGTTACGGAATGTCAGGCGTCCGATATGCCTGTTTAATTCCGTACTCAAGAATATAACTTAAAAAGTTGAAAATCAATGGAAAAGTTCTATAAAGATTTCTTAAGAATAATTCAAAAAACACTCAATATAGATAAATTATGTCCATATTGTGACGGTTAGAAGGGAGTTTTTGGATGTTTTAACGTTTTCTTAAAAAATCTTAGTAATTGTAAAAGGTGGTTGACTTTTCCAGCCATATGTATTATTGTACTAACAGGATAATACAGTTAATTGAATAAATTTGGAAAGGGAGAAAAGCGTGGAGACATTAATCGAAGTCAAACATCTCATGAAGATCTATAATCCCGGTGAAAATGAAGTGCATGCGCTAGACGATATCTCGCTGCGGATCAAAAAAGGGGAATTTGTAGCGATTATCGGTCAGTCTGGGTCGGGTAAATCCACATTTATGAATATGCTCGGCTGCCTCGACGTCCCAACGTCCGGAAGCTATTTTTTGAACGGCAGGGATGTGGCAGGCCTTTCGGATGATGAATTGTCGGAAATCCGTAACCGGGAAATCGGTTTTATCTTTCAGGGTTTTAATCTGATTCCCAATTTAACTGCTTTTGAAAATGTAGAGCTGCCGTTGATTTATCGAAATGTCCCGGGAGCCAAACGGCGTGAAATGTCGATGGCGTCCCTAAAAAAAGTCGGTTTGGAAAACCGAATGGATCATAAGCCGTCGGAGATGTCCGGGGGACAGCAGCAGAGGGTTGCGATTGCCAGGGCATTGGCGGCCGCCCCACCGGTGATTTTAGCGGATGAACCGACCGGCAACCTGGATTCTGCGTCCAGTAAGGAAATTATGCAGATATTGCGCGAGCTGCATGAAGATGGACGGACGGTGATTTTGATTACCCATGACAACACGATAGCGGCGAGCGCGAAACGCATTATCCGAATTATGGATGGCAAGGTGGTGGCCGATACGGGCCTGGAACATGGGCAGGATGGGACGATAGAAGAAATTGCGGCCAAAATTGAGGCTCAGGCAGAGGAGGAGCGAGATTATGTTTCAAAGAAAAGGAAGTAGTACGGCAATAATGGAGCGAAAGCCAAAGAAAAAGATCAAAGCATGGAAGATTGTGGCATTGGCAGTGGCGTTGATTTGCCTAATCCGTTTTGTGGCGGGGATTTTTTTGGGCGGCGAGGAAGATTTAAGACCTGTGGTGGATACGGTGTCTGTGGATCAAGGGACGCTGACTTCTACGCTGGATACCAGCGGGACGATTGCAAGCGAGCTGACGCATATCTATGCGTCTCCGGTAGACGCGCAGGTGGGTGAAATCCCGGTTGCCCTGGGGGATAGCGTCGAGCGGGGCGATTTCCTTTTAACATACGATACGGCGTCTTTACAGAAAAATTATGATATCGCGGAATTGCAGGCCAGGGCAGAGGACGCTACCGGGAACGACAGTCTGGCAAAAAGCAATGAGAGCGCGCGGGAACTTGCAACCAGCGCCGGGGAAATGAGAACGTTACAGGCCAGGATTGACGCGTTAAATGCGGAGATTGACAGCCTGCAATCACAGGCAACCGCCAATGAAGTGGCGACCAATAATAATGCTGCGGTCAACGAAGAGGTGGGCAGGCTGCAAGCAGAGGTGGAAAGTATCGGTGCGCAGATCAATGCGTTAGAGGTCAAGAAAGAACAAGGCGGCCTGACTGTCAAAGAAAAAGATCAGCTAAAGGATTTGCGGAGCGATAAAAAATCCAAAGAAAAAACGCTGGCAGCAAAAGAAAAGGCCGTTAAAAATTCTGCGGATTTGGCCAATACATCGACGAATATCCAGGCTCAGCTTGCACAGAAAAATAGTGAGCTTGCGGATTTACAGGGAAAACTTGCGGAAGCGGAATCCAAAAATGCTTCAGCAGAGGCCGGCATTTTATCGGAAGCGGCCAAAGCCAATATCAGTTACAGCCAGCAGGCCAGTCAACTGACGTTAGAGCAGACGGCTGACAATCTCTCACGCGCCAAAGCCGGGGTGACGGCGGATTTTGACGGAATAGTAACGGAAATTAGCGCGTCGGCCGGGACGATGGCTGCGGAAGGCACGCCGCTGATCACGTTGGCCAGCGCGCATGATATGTGCGTGGAAATAGCAGTTTCCAAATATAATCTGGCTCATATTCAAATAGGCCAGAGCGCGACGATTTCATTTCAGGAAAAGGATTATACCGGAAGCGTGCAAAATATCAGCAAAATTGCGCAGAGCGGCGAGTCTGGTTCGGCAATGGTTACAGTCAAGGTGCATATCGACACGCCGGACGACAATTTGATCCTGGGATTGGACGCAAAGGTAGTCGTGGATTTGGGTACGGCGGAAAATGTTTTAATCGTGCCGATTTCAGCGGTCAATTCCGATTTGCAGGGGGATTTTGTCTATACCGTTCAAGAAGGCGCAGTGGTCAAAAAATACGTAACGACAGGCCTTGCTTCGAAAGAAGAAATTGAGATAAAAAGCGGAATTGAACAGGGTGAAACCGTGATTACGACGGTAGATTCCAGTATTATGGAAGGTATGCAGGTAATAGAAAATACGCAACAAGAGTCGGAAGATGTTTCCACAACGGAGGCGCTGGAATAGGAGGCGGCTATGTCACAGTTTTTTGAATATCTGAAAATGGCGGTTTCCAATATTAAAGCCAATAAAATGCGGTCTTTTTTGACGATGCTTGGCATTATCATTGGTATTTCGTCCGTTATTTTAATTATGTCCCTGGGTAACGGCGCGAAAAATGTGATTACAGAGCAGATGGCCGGGATTGCCGCAGGACAAATCGCTCTTTATACGTTTGACGACACGGGTTCTTATTATATTACCAAGGATGATATCGAGGCGATTAAAGAAAATGTTGTCGGTATCAAGGCCATCAACAGCTATATGTATATCGATGGAAATACGATGACCAATAAAGGGGAATTTCAAGTGTCGGCCAGCGGCCAGATGGCATCGTATCAGTATTTTTCCACAACCGGAATTTTAAACGGAAGATATTTTAACGAGTCGGAATACCTGGCCGGGGAACCGGTTTGCGTCATTGGAGAAAATGATGCGGTGCGCCTGTTTGGCTCTACGGACGTGGTGGGGTTGAACCTGGACGTCATTCTCTGGGATATGGAAATTTCGTTCCGAATTGTCGGAGTGGAACAGGCGGAGAAGGAATCGATGTTTACCTTTACGTATGATAATTCCCCAATTTCTATTTATTTTCCGCTGACGGTTTTGGAGCAGGTCTATGGCGTGGCTTTAGATACCTATTATCAAATCTATCTGTTGGCGGAGGATCATGCCGATACGTCTGCGATTACCACGCAGGTGGTGGATTTGCTTGAGCGCAGGCATCAGTGTTATGGGGAAGATATTTACCAGTTTGAAAGCTTTAATGATTCGATGCAGATTGTCAATACCGTAATCAATGTCGTGACGATGATGATTTCACTGGTAGCGGCTATTTCGTTGATTGTCGGTGGGATTGGCGTTATGAACATTATGCTGGTATCTGTGACAGAGCGTACCAGAGAAATCGGCATTCGTAAAGCGCTGGGGGCCAAGACGAGGTCGATTATGCTTCAGTTTCTTTCCGAGTCGGCGATTATTACAATGATTGGCGGTCTGATTGGGATTATCAGCGGTATGGCCGGGGCGTTTTTGGTGGCGAAAATTGTTGCAATGGTCAATCCGATGTTTGCATTTACGCCGTCGGTCAGCATTCGCACCATATTGACGACTACCGTGTTTTCTTCGGTAATCGGCCTGTTTTTTGGGATTTATCCGGCGCGCAAGGCGGCGAAGATGAGTCCGATTGAGGCGCTGCGCAGGAATTGATCGAAATGGCAGCCGCGGCCTATCCAGGACGATATTTCGGAACCAAATTGTGAAAACACAAACGTATCTTATCTTCTTTTGAACCATTCAGACGGCGGAAGGCATGGATCCAGCAGAAAAATTGCCTTCCCCGTCTTTTTTTATTGTCATTCCCGTAAGCCTACGCTATAATGGTACAGTAAAAAAGGGAACATTGGCGGGAATATGGCATATAGTATATAGATATTGAAAATGGAGCCATCGCAGTGAACCGTTTTGAAGAATCTTATTTCCGTATGCCGGAAGAATATGCCGGCAGGATACCTTTTTATCTGACATATCCAATGACAAATGTATACCAGACAGAAAAAGAATATGAACGCGATATGGAACGTATCAAAGAACTATATCCAAAACGTATGAAAAAACTGCTTGCATATGTCGAGGAAGAATGTGACAAACTGGAATACGAAGGAAGTATGATGTATGATGAATATCCGGATAAAGTAACGCTGTACCGGATTGCCGCCAATGTTTATGATAAAGCTGTTCCCATTCAGGAAACCGGGCGTAGAGAAAATGGCCGGGACAGGGACTTGCTGGATGTGATCCAGGTGCTGTTGTACGATGAAATGTATCGGCGCCGGGGCAGGCGCAGGCGCTGCTGTCGGAGATGGTGGTGATGGGGGCGCAAAATCGCCATGGTTTTAGCGCAAGCTAAAACCATGGCTTAGAGTATGTTGGAAAGGTAAAAAAACAATATGAAACGAGGGATTATTAAGAGCCTGACATTAATAGCCGTATTTTGCGCCGGTGTTTTGGGTTTTGGACGGCTGACCAATCATACCAATCAGGATTTGACCACGGAGATGGCGGATGCAACGCTTCCGGTGGTTTCTTTCTATGTTCCGGAAAATGGGCAAGACGCGTATGCGGAGGTCAATGAGCTGCGCGGCTATACGACCCAGATGAACGGGATCTATATGCGGGATACGATTACGCCCATTTATGGAGAGCGTATTCTGCCGGTCAGGGTACGGCTGTACGATACGAAAGTAGACGGTCTTTCCTATGAAATCCGCAGTCTGGATATGGACAGGCTGATTGCGGATACCGTAGTCGAGGATTATGAACAGGAACAGGGGATAATAGCCGCCGATCTGCGTATCCAGAATTTGCTCGAAAAAAATAAAGAATATCTGTTAATTTTAAAACTCGCTTCTGGCAGCGATACCATTTATTATTATACGAGGATCATGGAAGAGCAGGATTGCTATGCCAATGACTGTGTTGCTTTTGCGTCCGATTTTCATACCAAGACGTTTGATTCGGTGGCGGCGGAGGATTTGGCGGTCTATTTAGAACCCAATGCTTCCGGGGATAACTCGACTTTAAATAAAGTAGATATCCATTCCAGCTTAAAGCAGGTGGCATGGGCGGATTTTGGCGGGGAACGCCTGACGGAGCCGATTCCTTCGATCAAAGAAATCAATAGCTCGTATACCGTTGTCACGCTCCATTATCTGGTGACGGCTACGGGGCAGAACGGGGAATTGGAATATTATAATACAGAGGAGTATTACCGGATACGTTATACCAACGATCGTATGTATCTGTTGAATTATGAGCGGGAGATGGAGCAGATTTTCCGCGCGGAAAATGTAGAGGTCTATGAGAATTTACTGCAATTGGGGATACGAGGACAAGAGATCGAGTTTGCCTCCAATGAAAAGGGAACCGTGGTCAGCTTTGTACAGGGAGGGGAGCTTTGGTGTTACAATGAGACAAGCAACCAGTTGTCGCAGGTCTTTAGTTTTATTGGCAATGAAGGGATTGACGAGCGGGAAAATTACAGGGAACATGATATCCGGATTATCAATATTGACGAGATGGGAAGCATTGATTTTGTCGTTTACGGCTATATGAATTGCGGCGATCACGAAGGGCAGGTCGGCATCAGTGTGTACCACTGTGACAGCGTAGCCAATACGGTGGAAGAAGAATTGTTTATCCCGTCCGACGAGTCCTATCAGGTTATGAAAGCGGATTTGGGACAATTGATGTATGAAAACGCCAAAAATATATTTTTTATTATGCTCGAAGGGACGGTATACCGGATTGATTTGACGACGATGCAGGTACAGGAGTATATTACCGGCTTAAAGGAGGGTTCCTATACGATTTCCGAGTCTCACAGGTATCTGGCGTGGACAGACACCGAGGATATCAACACGGCGGATCGGATCTATTTTTTAAATATGGATACTCAGCAGCGTCGGGAAATTTTGGCGGGAAACGGGGAGTTTTTAAAACCTTTGGGATTTATGGACGACGATTTTATCTATGGCGCCGCATTACAGACGGATGTGTATCAGGATTTGGCGGGAAATACGACATTTCCGATGTATCAGGTGCAGATTATTGAGGCGGAGTCGTTGGAAAGCTTAAAATCCTATGAAAAAGAGGGATATTTTGTATCGGATATTGAAATAGAAGATTATATAATGTATTTAAATAGAATACAATTTAATGGTATGGCGTATGTGGAAGCGGAACGGGATACCATTATGAACCGGGAAGGGGAAGGCACGACTGTGGTAGGCGTGAATACGACTGTTACGGAGATTAAGCAGACGCAGGTGCAGCTTTCTCTTGCCGAGGCGGTGAAATCCACAGCGCCGAAAATATTAACTCCAAAAGCAGTGGTGCTCGAGGAAAATAAGGAGATCGCTTTGGATAAGTCCGGTGAGGAAACCAGCTACTATGCCTATGCAAGAGGGGATGTACTGCGCGCGACGGATGATTTGCGGGAAGCGATTGCCGTTGCCAATGCGCAGATGGGCGTGGTTATCGGCAATCGGCAGCAATATATATGGAAGAGAGCCAAAAAATCCATTCGCCAACCCATTGACGTATGGGTTGGCGAGGAGGACGCTCAGGGTTCTTCGATTGCACAGTGCGTGAGCGCCATGCTGGAGCAGGCGTCCATAAATATTGGCGTTACGGCCTTAATTGGACAGGGTAAAACGCCGAAAGAAATATTAGAGACAACAATGGAAAATGTCGTGGTTCTGGATTTGACCGGATGTGAGCTGGAGGAAGTTCTCTATTATATTAGTCTGGATACGCCTGTTTTTGCTATGCGAAGCAATACGGAGGCGGTACTGGTCGTAGGCTATGATATGCAGAACGTATATCTGTACAATCCGTTGGTGGGTGAAGTCGAAAAAGTGGGTTTGCATGACGCCACGGAGATGTTTGGCAACGCGGGAAATGTATTTTTTGGGTATATCCCGGAACAATCATAAAATCAGGAGGGTAAATGGGGCAATTTGCAGCCGTTGTCAGTAAAATAGACGATATGGTCTGGGGGCCTGTGATGCAGATGTTGTTGGTCGGGACGGGGATTTTTTTGACGTTTCGTCTTGGTTTTGCAACATGGAGGAATTTGGGCAATGCCCTGAAATGGACATTGGGAAGCTCGTCCCGCCGGACAGGGGGCGGCGAAGGGGATATTTCCCCGTTTGCCGCATTAACAACGGCGTTGGCAGCGACAATTGGCACGGGCAATATTGTGGGCGTGGCAACTGCTATGGTATCCGGCGGGCCGGGCGCGCTGGTCTGGATGTGGATTTCGGCGGCATTTGGATTAAGCGCAAAGTTCAGTGAATGTATGCTGGCCGTGAAATACAGGGAAGTCAATGCCAGACATGAAATGTCGGGCGGGCCAATGTACACGATGAAAAAAGCGTTTAAAAATAAAGCGTTTGGAGCCGGTCTGGGATGGATGTTCGCGTTTTTTGCCGTTTTAGCGTCATTTGGCATCGGAAATATGACGCAGGCCAATTCGATAGCCGAAGCGCTGCATAGCGCGTTTTTGGCGCCGGCAAATGTGACGGGCATCATTTTGACCATACTGACTTTTATGATTATCGTAGGCGGGATTCGGGTGATTGCGAAAGTCTCCGCTGTGGTGGTTCCGGTGATTGCGGTGTTTTATGTGATCTGCGGGTTGATCGTCATAATTGTTAACGCCCGTGCGCTGCCGGAAGGCATAGCCATGATTTTTCAAATGGCTTTTTCCATAAAAGCCGTAGGCGGAGGACTCTGTGGAACGATTACGTCGGCTATGATGGGCAGTATCCGTTATGGCGTGGCAAGGGGCGTTTTTTCCAATGAGGCGGGTATGGGTTCTGCGGCCATTTCGGCTGCGGCTGCGGCGACCGATCATCCGGTTCGGCAGGGATATATCAATATGACCGGAACGTTTTGGGACACGATTGTGGTATGTACGGTAACCGGTCTTTGCCTTGCAAGCTCCGGCGTATTGGGCAGCACAGCTTTGCATATGACCGGGAGTTATACCGTAGATCGGGATTATGTGACGATTACAGCCGTAGATACGGAGGGGAACAGGACGTTTGGCGCTTATCGATGTACGTTTGGCCCGGATTGGGTGATGTTACAAAACGGGAAAAACAGCCGTATGCTTTATGCTATGGAAAACGGCGTGCGTATGGAAGAAACTCATCAGAAAGAGTCCCTGGCAGGGACTTTTACAGACGCT
>CAOJLW010000055.1 GCA_948438565.1 uncultured Lachnospiraceae bacterium
TATGAAGGGAATTATTTTAGCGGGCGGAGCCGGCACCCGTCTGTATCCGTTGACCAAGGCGATCAGCAAGCAGATTATGCCGGTATATGATAAGCCGATGATCTATTATCCGCTGTCTACGTTGATGTTGGCCGGGATTCGAGAGGTGTTGATTATTTCAACGCCAAGGGATTTGCCGGTATTCCGTGAGCTTTTGGGTTCCGGCGAGCAGCTGGGGATGCGTTTTGCCTATGCGGTGCAGGAGGAGCCAAGAGGTCTGGCGGATGCGTTTATCATCGGGGATTCCTTTATTGGCACGGATGCGGCAGCGCTTGTATTGGGGGATAATATTTTCTATGGACAGAGCTTTTCCAGGGTATTGCAGAACGTAGCGGAGCGTACCAAAGCGGGGCCTGGAGCTACGATTTTTGGCTACTATGTCCGCAATCCCAGAGAGTATGGCGTAGTGGAATTCGACGGGGAAGGAAAGGCTTTGTCAATCGAAGAAAAGCCGGAGCATCCAAAGTCCAATTATGCCGTGCCGGGGTTGTATTTTTATGACAATGACGTCGTGGAGATTGCCAAACATATTCAACCTTCCGCGCGGGGTGAAATCGAAATCACGAGCGTCAACAATGTGTATTTGGAGCGCGGAACGCTGTCTGTCGAGACGCTAGGGCGCGGCTTTGCCTGGCTGGATACCGGGAATCATGATATGCTGCTCGCGGCTGCGGATTTTGTATCCGCGTTTCAGAAGCGGCAGGGTCTGTATATCTCCTGTATTGAGGAGATTGCCTATAAGCGCGGGTTTATTGATCGGGAACAACTGATAAAGCTGGCACAGCCTCTGTTAAAAACGGAGTATGGCGCGTATCTGATGGATATTGCGGACGGCCTGTAGGACAGAAAGGAAAGAGAAATGGGAAAAATCAAAGTGACGTCGGACTGTAACGGGATTGCAGGGTTAAAGGTGATTGAACCAAGCGTATTTGGCGATGCGCGCGGTTATTTTATGGAGACATATAATCAAAATGATTTTATAGAAGCGGGGATTGACTGCGTCTTTGTACAGGATAACCAGTCAGCTTCCAAGAAAGGCGTGCTGCGCGGACTGCATTTTCAGATCAATTATCCGCAGGACAAGCTGGTGCGTGTGATTAGCGGAGAAGTCTTTGATGTGGCGGTCGATTTGCGTAAAGGCTCCGAGACGTTTGGGAAGTGGTTTGGCGTTGTGCTTTCCGCAGAGAACAAAAAACAGTTTTTTATTCCAAAGGGGTTTGCGCATGGATTTGTCGTATTGAGCGAATATGCGGAATTTTGCTATAAAGTGACGGATTTTTATCATCCAAACGATGAGGGCGGTCTGTTGTGGAAAGATCCTGAGATTGGCATTGATTGGCCGATGCCGGAGGGGATGACGGAAGCGGATTTGACCCTGTCCGATAAGGATCGGGAATGGGGCGGCATTTTGGAATATCAGGCTGCCGAAAACAGGTAAGAGGAAACGGTATGGCAGCATCAAAAAAACAGAATCATGGATTGTCATTGGCGGGGGTGATTGCAAGCAGAAAGCTGATTTCCCGCCTTTCTGTCAATGATTTTAAGACTAAATTCGCAGGTTCTTATCTGGGGATTATCTGGGCGTTTGTACAGCCTGTGATTACGGTTTTGGTCTATTGGTTTGTATTTGAAAAAGGTTTTAAGCCGCCGACAGTCAATAATGCGGCGGGAGTGGCAGTGCCGTTTGTATTGTGGCTGATTGCCGGGATGGTTCCCTGGTTTTTCTTTAGCGACGCCCTAAGCGGCGGAACCAGGGCGCTTTTGGATTACTCGTATCTGGTCAAAAAAGTGGTGTTTCAGATCGATATCCTGCCGGTGGTCAAGGTGGCGTCCGCAGTATTTGTGCATCTGTTTTTCCTGGGGTTTACCGTGCTGTTATATGCGGCGTACGGATATATTCCGGACGGCTATACATTGCAGATTGTGTACTATTCCGTCTGTCTGTTGGTTTTCACGCTTGGACTGACGTATCTGACGAGCGCGGTTGTGGTTTTTTTCCGGGATTTAAACCAGGTGATCAATATTGTGCTGCAGGTGGGCGTCTGGGTGACGCCGGTGATGTGGAATATAGATACGATGGAGCTAAATCCGTTATTGAAAGATATGTTAAAGCTGAACCCTCTATATTATATTGTGCAGGGTTACCGCGACGCCTTGATCGGCAAGGTGTTTTTTTGGGAACGTCCCGGGTTGTCGCTTTATTTTTGGGCGGTGACGGCTGTCTTTGTATGGCTGGGAACGTATGTCTTTAAAAAGCTGCGGATGCATTTTGCGGATGTGCTATAGGGTTAGGAAAGGTTTGGATGGAATGAGCGATATTGCAATCAAGGTGGATAAAATCAGCAAAGTGTACCATCTTTACGACCGTCAGCGCGACAGGCTTAAGGATGCGCTGAATCTGACGAGAAAAAAATGTTACAGGGAGCATTTTGCTCTGGATCAGCTTGATTTTGAAATAAAAAAAGGGGAAACCGTGGGCATTATCGGGACAAACGGTTCCGGGAAATCCACAATTTTAAAAATAATCACCGGGGTATTAAATCCGACGGGAGGCAGCGTAACGGTGGACGGAAGAATTTCCGCGCTGTTGGAGCTTGGAGCGGGTTTTAATATGGAATATACCGGGATTGAAAATGTCTATTTAAACGGTACGATGATTGGGTTTACCGATGAGGAAATTGATAAGCGTCTACAGGATATCCTGGATTTTGCGGATATCGGGGATTTTGTGTATCAGCCGGTAAAAACGTATTCGTCCGGTATGTTTGTACGGTTGGCCTTTGCGGTGGCAATCAATATCGATCCGGAGATTTTGATTGTCGACGAGGCTCTCTCGGTTGGGGATGTGTTTTTTCAATCCAAATGTTACCACAAATTTGAAGAATTTAAAAAGATGGGAAAAACCATTTTATTTGTCAGTCATGATCTTGGGAGCATTACCAAGTACTGCGATCGGGCGATTTTATTAAATAAAGGCCAAAAGCTGTTTGAAGGGACGCCGAAGGAAGCCGTAGATCTCTATAAGCGCGTATTGGTCAACCAGCTGGACGACGACGAGGAACATGGCAAGACTGCCTGGGATCAGACAGGCGGAGAAGCGCTTTGGCGCAGCACGCTGCCGATCAATCCGGAAGTGTTAGAGTACGGGAGTAAGCTGGCGGAAATTGTCGATTTTGCGTTTATAGACGATCAGGGGCATTACAGCAATGTGATCGAAAAGGGTTCCGAGATGACGGTTAAAATGAAAGTGCTGTTCCATCAGGATATCGCGGAGCCGATTTTTGCATTTTCATTTAAAAATCTATTGGGAATCGAACTGTGCGGTACGAATACCATGTTTGAAAAAATTGAAATTACGCCGAAGCAGGCAGGGGATATTCAGGTGATTTCGTTTCGGCAGAGGATGGATTTGCAGGGAGGGGAGTATCTGCTGTCCCTGGGCTGCACGGGGTATCCGCACGGGGAATTTACGGTATACCACAGACTCTACGATGTCTGTAATCTGACTGTGGTATCCGTGAAAAATACCGTCGGTTATTATGATATGAACACAGAGATTACGGTAGAATAATCTGCGGAGGCACACTATGGATATTGTTACGACCTCATATTTACGGGCGAATATATTCGCCTGGCTGCCGATTGGGCGAAAGGACGCCGTGCTTTATATCGGGCAGGAGGATGTGATTGTAAAAAAATTACGGGAGATGTCCGATAACGTCGCCTGCGTCCGACAGACAAATGAGATTCCGGCGCAGGCTAAGTACCGCTATATTCTGTGCCTGGGGGATATCAGGACAAACGAACTGCCGGTCTACGCCGCGCATCTGTCCGGAGACGGGAAGCTGGCGTTAGCTGTTTCCAACGCCTATGGATTAAAATATCTGGCCGGGGTTAAGGAACGGGGGTTAGACACCTATTTTGGATCCGTAGAGGGCGTACAGGGCGCGGAGGGGTACACAAAAGAAATGCTCGCCGACGCTCTGCTGTCGGCGGGGTTTGCCTGGCATCGTTTTTATTATCCGTTTCCGGACTATTTGTTTACAATGAGCGTCTATTCCGACGCTTGTCTGCCCAAACAGGGGGAATTGATCGATCAGGTGGGCAATTTTGAGTCGGAACGTCTGGTGTTATTTGACGAAGCGAAAGCGGCGGACGCGCTGTTGGCGAGAGGGAAGTTTTCGGAATTTGCAAACGCCTATCTGGTCGTGGCAGGGAAGGAAGGGACGCCGGAGCTCAAAAATGGCAGCGGCGAGGAGATTTTATTTGTGAAGTTTTCCAATGATCGGGGTGAAACGCACAATATACGGACGTATATTACTCAATCAGCCGATGGGAAACGGCGTCTCATAAAAGCTGCCGATACGATACAAGCGCTGCCGCAGATTGACAATCTGGAAAAGACCAGGGCAGCGCTCTCAGAGCTGTATGTAGACAGCCGTTTTTCGTTTAACGTATGCAGCCGCAGGGCAGACGGCATGGAATTTGCGTTTTTGCGGGGGCATACCATGGAGGAAGAGCTGGACGGCCTGCTTTTGCAGGGGGATTTGACCGGAGCGTCAGCGCGTCTGTCCGAGCTGTTTCAGGAAATACGCGCCTGTAGGCGTTTGGAGCCGTTTAAAGAAACGCAGGCCTTTCAAAGCGTGTTTGGGCATACGGCGCTTCCGGAGGGGATTTTGGCGGCTCCGGCTGCGGATATTGATATGATCTTGTCCAATATTATCGTTGGAGAGGACGGCGTCTGGACGGTGATTGACTATGAATGGTCGTTTCATTTTCCGATTCCGGTAAATTTTATCCTGTATCGCGTCATCCGCTATTATGCGGAAACGACACAGGCGCGCAGGGCGCTGGACGCGGAGGCGCTCTATCAGACGGCGGGCATTGCGCCGGAGGAACGTACGGCCTATGCGGCTATGGAGGAAGCGTTTCAGGAGTATGTCTTAAGCGGACATAAGCCGATGCGCCGTCTGTATCAGGAGGCTGGCCGTCCGGCATACCATATCAGCAGTCTGCTGCATACGATAGACGGTCTGGAACGCAGGAGCGCGCTGCAGATTTATTTTGACCGGGGAGAAGGTTTTTCGGAACGGGATACGGTCGTATATCACAGCCAGTCGTTGGACGGCGCCTATTGTCTGGAAATTAATATACCGGGCGACGTGCGACAGGTTCGGATCGATCCGGGCAGCCAGGCGTGTACCGTCGATTTGAAAAGACTGGCTTTTTATGGCCAAAAGGACGATGTTTTGGAATTTATCAGCAATGGTCACAAGCTCTTTGGCAATTGTTATCTGTTTGATACGGATGATCCCAATCTTTTGCTCACACAGCTTCCGGCGGCAAACAGAACGCTTTGCCTGGATTTGCGGATAGAGGGTATGAGCCTGGCGGCAGCGGAGTGGATTGCGCCCAAAATTGACGCGAAGTACCGACTGAAAAAGATGCTGAAATTGTAACAAAGAAGTAGGGAGGCGGCCATGAAAGTATCGACATCCTTAAAAACCAAACGTATGATTATGTTCTGGGCCAAGTGTTTGATTGTGCTGATACAGACCGGGATCTACGGTTGGCTTTGGTATAGCCATTATAAAGATATGATGCCGGTGGAATATTGGAGACGGGGCAATTGGGTGGTCATTGCCCTTTACGGGATGTTTATCATCGTTTTCTCGAGAGCCTTTGGCGCGTTAAAGGTAGGTTATCTAAAGACCTGGGATATTATGTATTCTCAAATGCTGACGATTCTCTGCGTCAATGGGGTGACGTATTTGCAGCTGTCTTTGATCAACGGCGATTGGAAATTCTTGGATAACAGCGAGCCGATGTTTATGCTTTGTATTGCCGATTTTTCCATTGTGCTGGCCTGGGCGTTATTTATGCGCTGGATCTATGCGATTATCTATCCGCCGCATGAGATGCTCCTCATCTATGGGGATATCAGTCCGGATGCGATTATCCGAAAGCTGGAATCCAGGAAGGACAAGTATCATGTCAAGGAAAAGGTCGCGTTAAGCACAGGCATGGATACGGTAATGGAGCGGATTTTATGTTATGATGCGGTGTTGATCGGGGATATTCCGGTGCAGGATCGCAATCGTTTTATTAAATATTGTTTTGAAAAAAATATACGCTGCTATGGGATTCCCAAGATTTCGGATATTATGATTCGAAACTCCGAAAGCATCGATCTGTTTGATTCGCCGCTTCTGCTGTTTCGCAATAACGGCCTGACCTACCGCCAGATGTTCGTTAAACGCGTCATGGATCTGGTTATTTCATTGGCCGGGATTTTACTGGCTTCGCCGGTGATGCTGTTGATTGCATTTTTCATTAAGCTCTATGACCGTGGCCCGGTGTTTTATAAACAGAAGCGTCAGACAATGGGCGGCCGGGAATTTTATATTTTAAAGTTCCGCAGTATGGTCGTCGATTCGGAGCGTCATGGCGCCCGTCTGGCAAAAGCGCATGACGACCGGATTACGCCTGTGGGAAAGGTGATTCGCAGGCTGCATTTTGACGAGCTTCCGCAGCTGTTTAATATTGTAAAAGGGGATATGGCGTTTGTTGGCCCAAGGCCGGAACGTAAGGAGATTACGGAAGAGTATACCAAAGAAATACCGGAGTTTCCATTCCGTCTCAAGGTCAAGGCGGGTTTGACCGGGTATGCCCAGGTCTACGGGCAGTACAATACCGTTCCCTATGACAAATTAAAGCTCGATTTGACGTATATTACCAATTATTCGGTGTGGCTGGATATCAAACTGATTATTTTAACAGTCAAAATCCTGTTTCAAAAGGAAAAATCCGAAGGTGTGGATGATGCGCAAAAAACAGCGTTGGCAAAACAAAGGTGAAAGGTGCGGTATGATGGAACCTTATTCGGTATTGATGTCGGTCTATGCGAAAGAGAAAGCGGATTTCTTACGGCAAAGCATTGATAGTATGCTGGCACAGACCGTACGTACAGATGATTTTGTTATTTTATGCGACGGTCCTCTGACAGAAGAGTTAGATAGCGTAATAGAAGCAGCCAAACGGGATCATCCGAAGCTGTTTCGGGTGGTTAGGCTAACGTGCCAGGGCGGTTTGGGGAATGCATTGAAAACGGGCGTGCCGATTTGCCGGAATGAATGGATTGCCCGGATGGACAGTGACGATATCAGCGTTCCGGATAGATGTGAAAAACAGCTGCAATTTTTGAAAGGGCAGTATGCCGATCTGGTGGGTGGAAATGTAGCGGAATTTACCGGCAGCATTTCCAACTTAAAGGCCAGCCGGAGGGTTCCCCAGGACGACGATGCGATTAAGCAGTTTGCCAAACGGAGGAATCCGTTTAATCATCCGACTGTGATGTTCCGGAAATCGGCTGTCTTAAAAGCGGGCAATTATCAGGACTGCAAAGGGTTTGAGGACTATTACCTCTGGGCGCGGATGCTTAAGCGCGGCATGGTAGGGCATAATATTCAAGAGACGCTGGTCTATATGCGTACCGACGAGGGGATGTATCAGCGCAGGGGAAGCCTGCCCTATGCGTGGCTTGGCATTAAGGCGCGGTGGCGGATTTTTCGAATTGGCTATTCCAGCTTTTTGGATTTTTGCGTTTCCGCAGGCGGGCAGCTTATGATGTCGCTGATCCCACTGCGTCTGCGCACCTATTGTTATCAGCGGTTCCTGCGCGGATAAAAGCCGCAAAATTGACGCGTCTATGGGCATATGTTATAATGCAGGCGAAAAGAAAAGGAAAAATTATGAAAGAATTAGCAGGCTTGCAGCATCGTCTGATCGAGATGCTGTTAGAGTTTCAGAAATTTACGGATCGGCATGGCCTGACCTTTTTTCTGGTCGGTGGGAGCGCTTTAGGCGCCTATCGGCATCAGGGGTTTATTCCCTGGGACGACGATGTGGATATTGCGATGATGCGTCCGGATTTTGAAAAAATGGAGAGCCTGATGGCCAATCAAAATAACCGCATCGGGGAATTTATTTATTCTCCGGTTGAAAATCATATTATTCCGGAGGCTCCGATCGGGTATCTGTACGATGATGCGCATACGCAAAACGGCTATGATCAGACGGCCAAAATCGATATCCACCCAATCGACGGCGTTCCCCAAAACGGTTTTTTGCGCAAAGTGCAAATGGTATGCTCGCTCGTCTATTATCTGTCCGAATACCGTTTGCCCGTAAAAAATAAGGGGAATAAGATTCGCATGGTTTCCAAAGCGATCTTAAAGGTGACGCCGGACGTTTTGTTTCGGCTGTATATGAAAATCACCAAAAAAATCATGACCTCCTGGAATGCGGATCAGAGCAGGGATATTTGCAGTCTGTTTGGCGTGGCAGGCTACCGCACGGAGGTGATGCCAAGGGAATATTTGATGCCGCTTAAGGAAAGCGCGTTTGAAGGGGCGGTGTTTTTGGTTCCGGGCGATACGCATCATTACCTGAAGCGCCTGTACGGGGATTATAAAACGCTGCCGCCAAAAGAGGAGCGTTATCCACGGCATACGATTCATTTGACGTATCGTATCGATAAAGGAGAAGAATTGTGAATCCCTATATTGTAAAAATCCGACGGATGGCTAAAAAAATAATTGCATATTCTATGGAAGGGGAAGAGAAGGTATACCGTATCCGGCATACGCCGTTTCAGATAAAAAGGCGTTATACCCGAAGGTATCATCGCAAATGGGAGCATTTGCCCGTGCAGTCCAATAAAGTGATATTTGACAATTATATGGGCAAAGGATACGGTTGCAACGGAAAATACGTGACGGAAGCGCTTTTGGAGATGGATACGGATTTGGATATCGTCTGGACGGTGCAAGATCCCGCAAAGCAAAAAGAGTTGTTTCCGGATCGGGTGCGTTTGGTACGCTATGGATCGTCGGAGGCGATGCGGGAATATGCCACGGCAGGCGTATGGGCAGGCAATTACCAGATGGTGCATTATTTAAATCAGGGTTTGCTCAAGAAACCCAACCAAATCTACATTCAGATGTGGCATGGATCATTTGGGATCAAAAAAATAGAAAACGATTGTAAAAACCTGACGCAGGATAAAAATTGGACGACTCTGGCTAAACGCAGTTCACAGTATACGGATTTTTGGATTTCAAACAGCAGTTTTGAAACGGCCGTTTACCGGCAGGCCTTTTGGGATGTGGGACAGGTGTTGGAATTTGGGCATCCAAGAAACGATATTTTTTTTAACGGCAGGGATAAGCAGGCGCGGGATAAGGTGGAACGTTATATCGGAAAGCGCGGACATCGGCTGCTCTTATACGTACCGACCTTTCGGGACGCTTATATGGATTGGGAGCAGCCGCTTGATACGACGGGGTTGACCGGAAGCCTAAAGGCGCGTTTTGGCGGGGACTGGCTGGTATTAAAGCGTCTGCACCCGCGGATAGCGAGCAGCACACAAGCTGTACGGCAGGAAACCGAAAACTGTGTGAATGTCACGGCTTATCCGGATATACAGGAGCTATTGGCGGCTGCGGATGTGGTAATCACGGATTATTCCAGCGCGGTATTTGATTTTTTGTTGACCGGGCGTCCGGCTTTTCTCTATGCATCGGATTATGACAGCTACCAACAAATGCGGGGATTGTATTATCCGCTTAGCGAGACGCCGTTTGCCATTGCGGCGGATAACCAGAGCTTGTGGGAGAATATCAAGGCATTTGACGAAACCGCCTATCGGGATAAAGTGCACGATTTTCTTGCGGGCAAGGGTTCCGTAGAAAACGGGGACGCTGCCAAACGGACAGCGGAATTGATTGTAAGATGCGCGGCGCAAAACAGACAAAAGTAAAGGGTAGGAATGAATATGAAGCATTTAAAAGCATTTTGGAAACGAAGGGGTCTATTGTGGGAACTCGTAAAAAAAGGGATTAAGTTAAAATACCGCCGGTCTTACCTGGGGATTATCTGGTCTTTTTTGGAACCGTTAATGACCACGATTGTGCTCACGATTGTATTTGGGACTCTGTTTGGACGGGATGAGAAAAACTTTCCACTCTATATTTTGTGCGGACGGCTGTTATATTCCTTTTATTCCTCCTCGACAAAGTCGGCGGCAAAATCAATCCGCGCCAATGCGTCTATGATCAAAAAGGTCTATGTGCCGAAATACCTGTACCCGTTATCGAGTATTTTATATAATTATACGATTACCGGGATTTCCCTGTTTGTTTTGATACCGCTCTGCATTTATTGCCAGGAATTTCATGGCCTGCATATGCTCTATGCGGTGATACCGTTTTTGCTGCTGTTCCTTTTGACGTATGGCAGCGGCATGATCCTGGCGACGGTCACAGTTTTTTTCCGGGATATGGAATATCTGTGGGATGTCGTTCTGATGATTATTATGTACACCAGCGCGATTTTCTATTATCCGGAGCGGCTGATGAAAAGCGGCTTTTTCTGGATCTTAAAATATAATCCGCTCTACTGCATAATTATGAATTTTCGGTATGCCATGATGGGAAAACCTTTGGATATGCAGTATATCGTGACTGCGGCAGCCTATGGGGTCGGCCTGTCGCTGATTGGAACCTATTGGTTTTACAAGAAACAGGATGACTTTATTTTGGCCATTTAGAGGTGGGGTATGGGAAAAGAAGCGTTGATTGCCGAGCATATTGGCATGAAATTTAATTTGAGCGAAGAAAAAGTGGATGATTTTAAAGAGTATATTATCCGTATGTTGAAACGGGATTTGCGAAATACCGAATTCTGGGCGTTAAAGGATGTCAGCTTTACGCTGGAACAGGGGGACAGGCTTGGGATCCTCGGATTAAACGGGGCGGGAAAAAGCACGCTTCTAAAGGTTATTGCCGGCGTGTTTAAGCCGACGGAGGGGCGAGTCGTCCGGAAAGGAAAAGTCGTGCCATTGCTGGAATTGGGGGCGGGATTTGACAAACAGTATACCGGTAAGGAAAATATATTTTTATATGGGGCGAT
>CAOJLW010000056.1 GCA_948438565.1 uncultured Lachnospiraceae bacterium
TGGAGGACGAAAGAAGAGAAGAAGGCATTGCCGTATCGCCGGAGGGCAATCGGAAAAAACGCCTGCCTGTGCCAAACGGAACGGCAAGCAATGAAATGTGCACGTTTTTGATTATCAATATATCGTCGCTGCAATTGGTGTCTGTGAATATGATCGCCTACAGGAGTCAATATGGGAGCGTGGATCCGATAGCGGTTGTGGGGCCGGGGATTGTGGCGACGTTTGTGAGTACGGCGGTGGCAGTGGTGTATTGTAAAGTAAAGAGTATGAGGCAGAAAACGTGAGGTTTTCTGCCTTTTATCAATTGTCAAGTTAGAGTATTGACATTATGTAATGCTAATTATAATAAAATCTATAATTCTACGTTTTTTTGCCATAAAATATTATAAGGGAGTGTAAAAGATAGACGTAATGCATAAATATAGGGATGAATTTTTTGAAGAACGGAGAGATATATTTAGCAAAAATCATGTTTATCGCAATCATATTAAGGCTATTTATTAAGTTGACATTAATTGCTCCGGCAAAAAGAATTGTAATAACAAATATAAAAAATCGGATATCACTGAAGAATATATAAAATTATCTATAAATGGCATAGATTCAATATACCCTGCGGTTTGTCCAGGTCAACGCATTTCTTTGAATCCGGCTTCGGTTTTGGAATTAAAATGGTAATTTTGTAGTATCAAAAATAGGAAGGAAGCAGGAAAATTCTGCCTGTAGCTGCCAAAGAAAAAGTCTATCCGAATATCCGGCAGCGGTACAGGCAGTTTTGAAAATCATTGTCCAGTCTTTTAAAATATAACGCATCATTCTAGTTAATAAATAAAATGTTACCGGATTCATACGTCGATAGGATAATCCATTTAAAATTCATAAAGATGTATGGAATCGGTACCCGTTTCTCCATTTCGGATCATGATTCGATTATCATCACACCAGCTGATGGACCATTCGTGGAGATTATCACAACCTTTTCGATCAAATGCCAGAAACTTTCCCGTAGTCAAATCCAATACACCCAATTGGCTTATGTTCAGGAATTCGTCGGATGCGGGAGAGCTGACACTGTATAGCAATTTTGTATTCGAAGAATTCGAAAGAAAATCACCGCCAACAGCAAGAGTAAATCCATCTACCGGGGTCTCTTTTCCCGTTGTGAAATCAACGACAGATAATTTCGCCGTTTGATCCACATATAGGCCATACCGCCCGCCAAAAAGCATCAATCCATAAGTCTGAACGGAAAGCATGCCGTAATCTTCATAGAGATGTACTTGATTTAATGTCTGGGTCAACTGTCCGGTAGTCAGATCATACGTAAAAGCGGAACACGTTTTCTCTGTAGTCTGTAGCATAAGCAGCGTCCTGTCGTCGACAAAGAAAGCGTCGGTAAGATCGATGCCGGTTAAAAGTGAAAGATCTGTCAAAGTGTTTGCCGCTATATCGCAGTAATATACGTTGCGTTCACTGTCTGAAAGGCACACTGCAATAGCCCGGTTTAAATCGTCAGACCATTGAAAATAAAGGGGAGAAATCAGTTCTTCGATACCGGTTCCCCGTAAAAAGTCCTCTGTGTCACCAGTGTCCAGATGGTAAAGTAAATGGTATTGCCGATAGTCTTTATATCTGCCATACGACAGATGAAGCAGTACAGCGTCAACGCGTCCCGGAATGGGTATGGAATACCATTTGTTCTCCGATAAGGCGGATGTTTGGGCATCATAAAGAAAAAGTTTTCCGTTGTATATGCACGAGTAAATATCTCCCTGATACGTGTTGTCCCGCCATGTGGCCGAAAAAGAATGCTTTCGCGTATCCAGCGCAAGAATGTTTCCATCCTCAATGGCGCAAAAACGGAAAGATTGGATCGCGCCGTTTTCTGTATCGTCAGCTTGATAGAGCATTCCGGAATCCGTTATTTGATAATTGGAATCTTTTAAGTTGATATATTCTGCTTTTACCAGTCCGCCAATATCAGACTGTGTAATTTCGGAATTCTCATCGGGATTCGGTACAGATTCGATCTGAACCATATGGAAAAAGGATAGCACCATCTCGCGGAATTTGGCGCTGACGGCCATTGTCGTTGCCATAACGCCCACAAATATCAGCAGGACTGCCGCTGCCGTTTGCCATTTGCTCCTGCTTTTTTTTGTCCGGTTCCATGTTTTTGGGGCGGCTTCTTAAATATATTGTTCATCCAATTGTCCAAATGCCGCTAAGAGTTGTTTCGAATTCATACCATGACACCTTCTTTCTCTAAAAATAGTTTTAATTTTCGCCGGAGGTGCAATAACGTCATTTTAACCTTACTTTGGCTGACTCCAAGATCGGCAGCAATTGCCTGGATCGGTTGCATATACCAGTATCGTTGAACAAATATAATTCGTGGCTCTGGATTTTGTTCGGCGAGAAAACGGTTGAGAATTTCGGCAAGCGCAAGTGCGTCGATGATTTGATCGGCGCCAAATGGAGAAGGAATACACTCTTCAAGTTCATCCAATACCAGCGCGACTTGTCCTCCGCCCCGTTTTGCGGCCGTATGCGTGTCGTAACGGTCTAATGATATATTGCGAATAATTTTACCGAGAAAAGTAGACAGTCGGTTTGGCCGTTTGGGAGGCATTGCGTTCCATGCCCTTAAATAGGTATCGTTTACACATTCTTCACAATCCTCGTTGTTGTGCAGGATGTTATATGCGATGGAATGGCAGTATCGTCCATATTTGATTGCGGTCTCTGAAATGGCCGTTTCGGAACGGTTCCAATATAAATCTATTATTTTCTGATCATCCATTTGTATTTCCTTTCTGCCCTAAATAGGCGCCTTTACTATTATACACGGAAAAATGATGCATAAGGTCATAAAAGGCTTCGGTTTGTTTTAATTAAGTAAAAAAGGTATATTTTACAAAAAATTTTAAATAAAGTATAATACCCTCAGTGGACAAGGGGAAACACGTCTTAAGAGCCGAATTTTGGCGGCTGACGGCGTAAACGTCAATCGGCGTACGTCCAATGCCTCAAGCGACAAATCTTAATGACTTATGACGCTTAAGGCCTTACAGAACGATGCGTTGCTTTGTCCACTGAGGGTAAACCATATGGAATCAATTGTGGAGGAGGATTTTAACATGGACAAGAAGTTATCAAGACAGGAAGCATGGGAGCTTTTAACCGAGTATACAAAAGGCGCGTCCCTGCAAAATCATGCGTTGACCGTAGAAGCGGTTATGCGTCGATTTGCCCGCTTAAACGGCGAGGATGAAGAGGTTTGGGGAGTGGCGGGTCTATTGCATGATTTGGATTATGAGCAATTTCCGGACGAGCATTGTCGGAAAGCGGAGGAAATTATGCGTAAACGAGGAATTGACGAAATTTATATCCGGGCCATGCAGTGCCATGGCTATGGAATTTGCACCGATGTAGAACCGCTTAGCAATATGGAAAAGGTGTTGTATACTATTGATGAGCTGACAGGACTGATCCATGCAGTATGTTTGATGCGTCCGTCAAAAAGCGTATTGGATTTAGAGATAAAATCCGTCAAAAAGAAATTTAAGGATAAATCCTTTGCGGCCGGCGTCAATCGTGATGTGATCCGAAACGGGTGTGAAAGGCTGGGGATGGAGTTGGATGCAGTGATTTGTGAAACGATCGAAGGCATGAAAGAAAAAGCCTCGGAAATTGGACTGAAAGGCAATCTGTGACAATTAGAGCATCAATGAGGACAATCTGGTCATTTGTTTAAAAAATTTTTAAAAAGACGAACAATTAAAATTGACAAATAAAAGAAATAATGCTATGTTTGACATGATTAAATGAATTAACAAATGCGGGAAGGATAATTATGAGCAAACTAAAGCAAAATACGAGCGTAAATCAGGAGAAGCAGCAGAGGATTAATCGATCGCTGGTCATTAATCTTTTATGCCGCCAGAGAAGATGTTCCAGAGCGGATTTGGCAAAGCTGTCAGGATTAAAGCGCGCCACCATTACAAACATTGTGAATGAATTTATGGAATATGACCTGATTTTGGAAGACGGCTTGATGGAGGGGGAAAAGGGCAGGCGATCGATTGCCATAAAAATCAATGGAGAAAAATACTGTACCATTGGAGTGATGCTAACCAGACATTATTATACCCTTGGAATAATGGGGATTTCAGGGGAAGTGTATCGGATTGAGACTTATAATGTAGAATCTGTGATGGATGTAGAGGCGGTTATGGATAGTATCCGTCAAAATATCCGTAAGATGATTGATGAGGAAAAAGAAAGTCAGGTCTTAGCCGTCTGCATAGCCGTGCCGGGTCCCTATAAGCGGACAAAAGAACGGGTTGTCTTTGTAACCCATTTTCCGGGATGGGAAGGGATTGAGATTGAGCAGAGGATTCAACAGGGGTTTGATATTCCGGTTTTTATTGAAAACGATGCAAATGCTGGAGCGTGCGCACAGCACTGGTTTTGCAGAGATGACAAACGGAACAAAGATATTGTGTATATTGTGGCCGGCCAGGGAATTGGGTGCGGGATGATCCTAAATGATGAGTTGCAGACTGGAAGAAATGGCAACGCGGGCGAATTTGGCCATACGTCCATTTATTATGAAGGGGCCAAATGCGAATGCGGGAATCATGGCTGTTTGGAACAATATTGTTCGAGTATTGCGATTATGAAACGCATCCAGGACAGGCTGGCCAAGGGGGAAGCGTCCGTCTTGAATCAGAATTCCAGTTTTGCGGATTTTGGAGAAGCAGTTCGACTGGGAGATGCGTTGGCTTCTGATGAATATCGGCGTGCCTGTGAATTTTTAGCAATTGGTATTGTTAATTTGGTCAATCAAATCGATCCAAGCGATATTATTATAGGTGATTTGCTGGCGGATGTGGATCCCGTCAAAATGCTTGAAATTGTTCAAAACACTGTAAAAAAGCGCATTAATCCATTTTTTTGGGAGGATTTGACAATTCGGATTGATCCGTTGGAATACAATCCGATTTTAATGGGGGCCGGTATTATTGCCGTCCAGAAAATATTGGAGGATCCGTTGCAGTACATAAAAAAAGGGGTTAAACAGACAGAAGAGGAAGGATAGTCTGTGTATTTGTCAGATGATATTGACAATATTCGACAGAAGCGCATTTCGATGAAAATATGCCAAAAGGCATGAAAATGGCAGATGTATCGTGCATCTGCCATTTCGACTTCCATTTTCAACACGTGTTAAATTTCGAACCTATTTTCACATAGCCATAGGGTTTATTTGGACATCATGTTTTTTTCTTTTTTCCAAAATTAGAAAAAGCCCGTCCGGTTTCAATGTACAAGGGTTTTCTGTCTTCAGGCATGCCCCGGTAAATATTTACCAGATGACGCTCCTCGGCATTGTACGGAGACGTGATCGCTTCCCTGAGGGTGGTAAGTCCATAAATATAGTCTGTAGTCGTGTGAAAATAGGATGCAAGCCGGATAACCGTCTTGGCATCTGGCTGCCGTCGGTTTTGAATGTAGCCATTCAAAGTCGTTGTTGAAATATTCAAGGCCTCTGCTAATTGTTTTTGGGTAATCCCGTCTTGTTCCAGCAGATTCCGCAGTTGAGATCCAATATCCAAACCTCATTCCTCCTCTCACTGAGAGATATTTTAATGGAAAATTCTGGATAATGGGTCAAAAGTGCTCAAATTGCAAACAAAAAATATTCGGCCTGAAAATAATACGCATTGCGCGTGTTTCAGAACCAGCCGCCGTCAAAACTGATGACCTGACCGGTTAAATAAGCCGGGGCGTGGGCCAATTGGAGTAAAAAAGCCGCGACTTCTTCAGGTTTGGCAAAATAGCCTGCCGGGATCTCTTCCTGAAGCTGCGTTCGTTCCTGCGGATGAAATCCGGCGTTCATATCCGTGTCAATCACGCCGCAGGCAATGGCGTTGACTTGAATGTTGCTGGGGGCTAACTCTTTTGCCAACGCCTTTGTCAGAGCATGGACGCCTCCTTTTGTAGCGGAATAAGCGGCTTCACAGGATGCTCCATAGAGACCCCAGTCAGAAGAGACATTGAGGATCTTTCCGGATTTTTTTGAAACCATAGAGGGGATTGCGCATTTGCAGCAGGAAAAAACAGAGGTTAAATTAAACTGCAATATGCGTTCCCAGTCCTCATATTGCATATCGCTTAGCAGTCCGATATAGGATACGCCTGCATTGTTTATTAATACGTCGATTCCGTCGCAAAAATCTTCAATTTGTCGGAACATCTGGCATACAAACGAATAGTCGCCAACATTGCCGCAGCAGCAAAGCGTCTGGATATGAAATTGCTCCTTCAGGCTTTGTGCAAAGGCCGTCAGTTCTTTTACAGAATGGATACAGTTTAAGGCGAGGTCATATCCCGCTTTGGCAAAAATGGCGGCGGTGGCGCGGCCAATCCCGCGGGATGCCCCGGTAATAAGAGCGGTTTTTCGTTTCATAGCGTTTCCTCCTACAACTGGTTTTATTATAATGCAGATGAAGGAGGTCTGTAACGTTAAATGTGCCTAAAAATTCTATAAAAATCAGAAAATTTCTTGATATTATGTACAAATGTGCTATAATTATCCATACACAGAGAGAACCCAAGCTGTGAGTAAAGGAAAGGGGCGAGACAATATGCGTATTACAATTACAGGAAGAAATATTGAATTAACCGAAGGCTTAAAGAGGGCCGTTGAGGAAAAGCTGGGCAAGCTGGAGAAGTATTTTACCCCTGACACGGATGTTTTCGTTACATTAAGCGTTGAAAAAGAAAGGCAGAAAATTGAGGTTACCATACCGGTAAAGGGTAACATTATCCGATCCGAGCAGGTGAGCAACGATCTGTATGTATCGATCGATCTTGTAGAGGAAGTGATTGAACGGCAGTTGAAAAAATACAAAAAGAAGATCATCAGCAAACAGCAAAATGCCGTCAGCTTTAAAAAAGAATTTATTGAAAAAGAATCCGATATAGACGATGAAATCCGCATCATCCGTACCAAAAAATTTGATATGAAGCCGATGTATCCGGAAGATGCGTGTGTACAGATGGAATTATTGGGACATGATTTTTTTGTCTTTTACAATGCGGAAACAGAACACGTCAATGTCGTATATAAAAGGAAAGGCAACACATACGGACTCATTGAGCCGGATCTGTAAACCGGATCGCTCCATTGCCGCAGTTATGGTTATTCATGCCATAGCTGCGGCAATTTTTTTGAAAAAATATCTTACCTATCACGGTATTCCGATTTGTGAAATCAAATTTCTTGGAAAGGCGTATATCCTGGACGGACAAGAGGATATCAGCTTCTTAGCAGTCAATCGTTTTGTTTCATAAAAAAGAATTTGCCTTCTGAACAATGCTTGCCAAAACGCAAATTGCACATCAAAAGCAAGGGGATTATAGTAGATATATGGGGAATATTGGAAATAAAAGGGGGGATTCATATGCCGACATATGGCATGGGAGATGCAATACGTGAAATGCGGGTGCGTTTGGGTTACACACAAGAGGAACTGTCATATGGGATTTGCACGACAGGCACGCTCTCCCGGATTGAAAACGGCAAAGCCATTGTTTCAAAACGAGTATTTGAGGCTTTATGCGACAGGATGCCCGGTTTGCACCATGTATGGATTTCCTGTGACACCAAAAGCGAGATGCGCCGTTCTAAGCTCTGCAAACAGATTTTGTTGTATCTGGAATATCGAAAAATGCCGGAAGCAAAAAAGGCCATGGAAGAATACAGACGGATCAAAGACAAGGGGAATCCGTTTTGCAGACAATTTGAACTGTATACACAGGCTATTTATCAGGCTATTTTAAAAGAGGCTGAACATGAGGTTCTGCCCAAATTACAGAAAGCTCTGGAAATTACAATGCCTGCTTATCGGGAACGGCTGCAAACCAAACGGAAAGCGATCCTGCTTACGTATGATGAAGTGTATATTTTGTCTAATATGGCAATCGCCTATGCGAGGCGCCGGGACGAAGAAGCCGCGTATCGGATCTTGTCTTTCTTAAAAGAATATTTTGAAAAGCAAGAGTTAGATATTACAGAATCGATGAAAGCCTATGCCATGATTTTATGTAATTTTGCCTGGATTATTGAACAACAGGGACGATTTGAAGAAGCAGTAAAACAATGCGATACCGGTATGAAAATTTGTTTCTTTACAGAAAAGTATACCGTCCTGCCGTATCTGCTGTGCATTAAGGCACGGTGTCTTGCTGCTTCTGGAAATCATAGGATTGCCAAGAAAAGCAAAGAGCAGGCAAATGCAATTCTTGACATTACAGAAAAATATAGAGGATATGGGAGCTTCGAAGAGTTTTATGAAGCGAAAGACCCCATATTCGTTACTTTCCGTTAGTATATCGTAGGTATGTTCCAAAGGCCATGCGGTTTCAGCAGAAAATAAAGTTTCCTGAAAACGCAATTTTTTATATTAATTGTTCAGGAACGGCTGTATGCTTGTCATCTAAAATAAAATGAATTACAATGGGGGTATTGAAAATAAAATGAATAAAAAAGGTAGGAGAATAGTATGGATATCGTAGTATTGGCCGGGGGGTTGAGCACAGAGCGGGACGTTTCGTTTAAGACGGGAGGCATGGTTACCAGAGCGTTGCGGAAAAACGGGCATAGGGTGATTTTGCTGGACGTATTTATGGGATATCAGGAACAAGAGGAGGATATTTCGGATATCTTTGCGCATAGCCTAAAAGCCAGCGCGAGCGAAGGAGGCATTACCGATACGGCGCCCGATTTGGCAAAGGTTAAGGCGGCCAGGAAGGATACGTCCAACTGTTTTTTTGGGCCGAATGTAATTGCAATGTGCAAAATGGCGGATATTGTTTTTTTGGCGCTCCATGGCGAGGATGGGGAAAACGGCAAGGTGCAGGCTACGTTTGATCTGTTTGGCATCCGTTATACCGGAACCGGATATTTGGGTAGCGCGATTGCGATGGATAAGGGGTTAAGCAAATTCTTTTTCCAAAAACAGGGGATTCCTGTGCCAAATGGGATCAAAATGGAAAAATCCGCCCGGATAGATCAATTTGAAAAAACGGGGTTACAACTGCCGTGTGTGGTCAAACCCTGTTGCGGAGGTTCCAGTATCGGCGTTTCTATTGTGCGAACCGCGGAGGAATATACGCAGGCGCTAGACGAGGCCTTTTGCCTGGAGGACGCTGTCATTATAGAAGATTACGTGGAGGGCAGGGAGTTTTCCGTAGGCGTAATTGCAGGAGAGGCGCTTCCGGTGATTGAGATTGCGCCGTTGGAGGGTTTTTATGATTATAGGAATAAATATAAAGCAGGCAGCGCGGTAGAGACTTGCCCGGCCGACATTCCGTCCGAAGTTAGTGAGCGGATGCAGGGATATGCAGTGGCCGCGGCGCAGGCGCTTGGTCTGGACACCTATTCCCGTATGGATTTTATTATGGATCGGGCCGGAGGGATTGTCTGTTTGGAAGCCAATACCCTGCCCGGGATGACGGCTACCAGCTTGCTGCCGCAGGAAGCGCAGGCGGTTGGCATGGATTTTAGCGCGCTTTGTGAAAAAGTGATTCAGATTTCATTACAAAAGTACGGAGGCCAAGATTGAAAATGAAAAAAATGACATTGAATAATATTTGTGAATGCTGTGACGGCGTTTATAGTGGCGATGAAAGTAAACTGGATACGGAGGTGTCCGGTATTGCCATTGACAGCCGCAAGGTTCCAACAGGCGGTCTGTTTGTAGCCATCCGAGGAGAACGAGTAGATGGACATAGTTATATTCCGGCGGCAATGAGGGCCGGGGCGATTGCCTGTCTGGTCGAAACGCCGCAGGAGGGGGTAGATATACCGTGTATTTTGGTGCGTTCCACCTTGGAGGCGCTCAGAAGGATGGCTGCGTATTATCGTCAGTCCTTAGATGTTCGCGTGGTTGGAATTAGCGGAAGCGTTGGAAAAACAAGCACCAAGGAAATGGTTGCCGCCGTGTTAGGAGAACAGTATATGGTACATAAGACCGCGGGGAATTTCAATAATGAAATTGGCTTGCCGCTTACGGTTTTTGGGATTACGGAGCATCATCAGGTAGCCGTATTGGAAATGGGGATTTCCAATTTTGGGGAAATGCACCGTCTGGCGGAAATCGCCAATCCTGACATAGCTATCATAACCAATATTGGGTTATGTCATTTGGAAAATCTGGGTAGCCGGGATGGGGTTTTAAAAGCCAAAACAGAGATGTTTGCGCATCTGAGGGAAGGAGCTACCGTGATTTTAAACGGCGACGACGATAAGCTGGCAGTTGTGCCGCCGATAAACGGCAAGAAGCCGGTATTTTATGGAAAAGAAAAAGGAGATGTTTTTGCAACGGAATTGCAACTGCTAGGGATGGAAGGCATCCGCATGAAGCTGCATATGCATGGAGCGTGCAGGACGGTGACGATTCCAATCCCCGGGGAGCATACGGCCTATAACGCTTTGGCGGCTGCCTGCGCCGGAGACGCCTGCGGTATGGATTTGGATGCGATTTGCCGTGGACTTGAGAAAGCAAAGACGATTAGCGGCAGGAGTAATTTTATCCAGAACGGCAAGATAACGGTGATTGACGACTGCTATAATGCAAATCCGGTGTCTATGCGCGCTTCCATCGACGTTTTAAGTCAGGCGTCCGGCAGGAAAATAGCCGTATTGGGCGATATGGGGGAGCTTGGCATAGATGAGTGCAAGTTGCACGCGCAAGTGGGACGCTATGTGGCCCAAAAGCAGATCGATTTGCTTTTTTGCGCCGGAGGGTTATGCAAAGAAATGGCTCGGGCGGCAGAAAATCTGCCGGACAGCCATACGGCCGTTTCCTATTTTGAGCAAAAAGAAGATCTGCTCAACGCGCTTATTCCGGCAATCCAAAGCGGGGATACGATTTTAGTAAAATCGTCCCATTTTATGCAGTTTTTTGAGATTGTGGTAGCTTTT
>CAOJLW010000057.1 GCA_948438565.1 uncultured Lachnospiraceae bacterium
CCAACGCCAAAGACTTTCAAAACATATCATGACTGCCAGTAACTATAAACCTCTCAATGCTTTCGAGATCGCCATTGTCAATCGCGATCTTCATGAAGTGCAAATGTTTATCGAGCGTCCATATCTTCTGGAAGAATTGGGTTACAGCGACGATGAAATTTGTGATATGTCTGCCCTTGATATTGAAGAACAAATTTCCAGTGACGTCTATGCCATGAGACGTATTCTGGCATTTCAGGGCAACAAAGATCACACGGCAGAACGATATCTATTTGAAGCCTTTTATGATAATAAAATTGCTGAGACAAGGCGTACTTATACGATCGACCAGATTTCACCCGGGCAAAAAATACCGTTTGTCGTTCCCTATTATGCATCCGATGTAACAGACGGAAAAGTATCCTGGTCAGCGTCCTCAACCTATTCTGATGAGAACAATGCGTGTTCCCGCACATCCCATGGATATGGTGAAATCGACGTGGAAATCACAGATGAAGAATGGGATTTATCCCATGTAGGCAGGGAAAAATTTAATACACAAACCGCTGCCGAAGGAGAAGAATTTTGTGGTAGAACCAATGAACTGCTAAAACTCAATAATCTATATAATGTCAACATCCCACCAAACCGCTACCCTTCCTTGTTGGTGACCGGACTTAGAAGGGCAGGCAAATCCTCCGTCATCAAACATTTTAAAGAATCTCTTTGTTTGAGGGATACTTTAGCTCCATTGTTCGTTGATGCTCAAGGAATTGCAGGAGATATCGCAAACGCCTTTTTCAATCTGGTATTTCATGAGCTTTATAAATGCTATAAAAACGAAATGGAAGGGTTTGTGGATTTTAAAACGAAATGGGAAAAGATATCCAAATCACAGGATTGGGTCGGACAACTTCCAACCTATTTTATTGAATTATCGGAATTGCTGGGCAACAAAAAAATCATCTTTATCCTAGATGAAATGGAAAATGTATTCTACGCCAACCGATTTAAAAGCGCACAAAGCGAAGAACAATTTTTTGGCATGATAAGGGCGCTGATACAAAATTATCAAAGCTATGTTTCATTTATATTCTGCGGGTCTGATAAATTGCTTACCAGTTGTCTGGAACAAAAACGGGAATCTCAAATGTTCCAGGTGTTACAAAAAATCTATGTGGGACGTATGAGCATAAAGGATATACGGGATATGTTTGAAAAATACAATTCTAATTATGATATACAGTTTCGAGATGAAGCTATCGATTCGATCATGCATTACACCAACGGATTGATTTGGTATACCAAGGTGCTCGCATATCATATTTTGGATAGAATCATTGACCAGGAACATATTGTACGTCAGGAAATCCATGCGTCCGACGTCAATTCTATTGTAGAATTGCTAATCAGAGGAGATCTAGGTTCTGAGCTTATCGACTTGCTCGATAATAATTTTGGTTCCAAAAGAAAAGCCATAATTCGCGCAATGGCTAAAGCAACGAAGAACCCAAACGACAGTGTAAACATGGACTTGATCGTAACAGAACTGGCAAAATTAAATTATGTTGATAACGAAACCGGCGAAGTGCTGGGAATGATATCTGAAGATGAAATAGAAAAAAACCTGAATATTCTGGAAAAAATGGATTTTATTGAAAAAGACTCGCATCGGGAAAAAGCTTATCGCTTTACTACAGAATTATACCGACTCCTGATGCTACATGAACGCAAAATTGACAAATTTATTGTTGCAGCAGGAGGTGAAACATATGTTTTCTAACGTATATAAAAGAGAAGCATATATAGAAACGATCCGAAAATATGCAGAATCCAATATTGTTGGAAATCAGGCTTTTTTAGGCGTTAAAGGGGTTGGTAAAACATCTTTGTTTCAATCTTTTTTTACCAAAAGCAAACGGAGCGAACTGGCTCAAAAATACAAAAAACTGTTCGTTTTTTCTCAACTGGATTCCAGAAAAAAGGGAACCGATTTATACCAATTTTTACTGGATCAAGTCAAAATTGGGATTATGGCCATTCCAGATCCGATAGACAAAAAAAACATCAAGGAAGGAATGAAGGAAATCAATGAAATCTTTGAAACTCCTGACGGAAGATTAAATCAATATTTGACTTTGATTAAAGAACACCGTTATGATCTGATCATTATCATGGATCAATTTCATTGTATGTCCAGAGACTCCCAAATAGGCAAGGAACAGTATGACATATTAAGAAGCTATAATGAGCAGAAATTAATCACTTATTGGATTATAACGGATACCGATCTGATAGAGACGTGTGCTACCGAACAATACATCGCTTCCTTCTTTGCTCAAAAATTCACAAGTAAAATGACGATCCGTCCCCTGGAACCGAATGAAAGAGGATTCGTTATCAACCTTTTTGCCGTTCAAAAAAAGGTCAAATTGACCATCAACGAAAAAAATATGATCGACGATGTATCCGACGGAATTCCAGAATTAATGTCCATATTGATTGATATATTCGCCATATTCAAAAATGAACAAACTATGATGGATACACAAGCATTCATACAGGCCGCCTTATCCCATAATGCTTGTTCCAGCCTCTTGGACGGATGGCTTTCCGGTTTAACTATAAATCAAAAAAAGATTTTATTCGAAGTTGCATCCTCTGATAATGGGATTCAGGAGGAGGAACTGACAACGACCATGTCAAAAATGGCTGAATTAGCGGATGATGTAGGTCGAGGCTTGTTACATATTTGTAAAACCTCTGATAAAAAAAATTGGTTTATCAATACTGAATTTCTCAAACAATATATACTGAGCAAGGGAGAAGCCTTCTATTCCGATACCAGAGAAGCAAAAACAGACGATTGCAAAGAACCGTCTGTGACAAATATTTTTAATATTGAAGGCAATTTTATACAAAACCAAACCAACAACATACTCAAAATTGAAAATGCTATCGCTGGCCTGGAAGATTTACAAAAACTTTTCCAGCGGCATCCTGTTCTGCTGGACGAAACGCAGGCAACGGAAAAACTAAACTATCTACCATTTAAACAAAAAGTATGGCAGGAAATGGATGAGCACGAGCAAGAGGTTGAACTGACAAAATATGCAGACGGCATTTTTTCATCAGATATTTTTACCAATTGCAGCCTGACACCAGAACAAATGCAAACCTTTTGTTTGACAGACCACCTACTTGACAACCTATCAGACAACTGCCGCAAACAAATTGTATGCGGCATCCAAGTATATGATTTGATCCAATTATGCATCAACCGTTTTGGGTTAAGCATGAACGAATCTGAGTCGCCTAGAGGCATCCTGTTTGCAAGAGCCTTTGAAAAACATTTAAAAGACTTTGCAGCACCAGCTTTTTATCGCATTCCTGAATTTGCAACGCAATATGTCTATCCAACCACAAAACCATTCCGGGAATATCCGTTAGATAAAACAACGATTGGCGTATATTCTTGCATACTAAAAACCGGTTATCCGATCTTGGCGCAAGCATCGAAGCAGCTTCTTGGATATCATGAAAAAAATGAGATATGGTGGAAAGAACTTGCCAATCGAATGTCTGTCATAGGAAATCTCAGAAACCAATGTTGCCATAGCGGAACAACATTTGGACAAAAAAATCTGGCCGATCTGATTGACAAAATTTTCACGGAACAATCATTGGACGATATCTTGCTCTTTGGAAAAATACCGGCGTTAAGAAGAAATCAGTTTTCCCTTGCACAGACAACTGCTCATACACCCCTAAAAACATCCAATAACAAACACAAATTAGACGCCATTCAATATAAATTTCCTGACATATCCCTAATCGGAACCAATGTGCAGTTTAAGGTGTTATCCAAAACCGGCAGAGGTAATTTTAAGGGTATAGTTAACAATCTATATGAAGGATCACTACCCAAATCCTATTGTGTCAATCTGGAATATACTACAGTAAAAAATACAACTCTTCACGTCAAAGTGGACAAGATCCAGGATGGAAAATATATTCTTCGATTATAATCTTCTTTGCCTAAATGAAGAAGCGGCGCGCTGGACGGCGCGCCGCCTGCCATCAATTTATCCCAGATTTAACTCCCGGCCAATGACAATTCCTTTGGCGTTCGTTCCGTGACCAATGTCATTCGTGACCGCAATGGGTATATGTTGCCCTGCGATTTCTCGGACAAGCGTTGCTACATCTGGAGTGCATTGTTCCGTATCCATCTGCGTAAACGTTCCCAACAAAATCCCTGCTATCTGTTCAAACGTCCCCAACTGCTGTAATTGACGCAAATAGGTTTCCATTTGGGCAACTCTTCCTGTATAACTTTCTAACAGCAAGATTTTTTCTTTTAGATCCGGCATATATTCCGTACCTGCCAGTTTTAAAAAACATCGGATATTCCCGCCAACTACAATTCCATGCATTTCCTTTTTCTGAAGAAACCGATAACGGATTTGAAATAAGTCATTCCTGCCATGCATCACGGTATTCCGAAAATGCGCTATCTGTTCTTCTCGATGATCATAGATCAGATTGCGGATTTGATACAAAACAGATTCCCTTCCTGTCTTGGCGTAAATTGCATTGAGCACGGTGGTTAAATCGCTATATCCCCAAAACCTCTTTGGACTATCGGAAATCAAATCATAATCCAGATATGGCAATATCCCATTTGCAATATCGCCTCCGGAAATATCAAAAATTTCTTGGATCGAATCGTCCCTATAAAATTGCAAAAGCGCCTGTACGCGTTCTTTTACGGTTCCGCTAAAAATAGCTTCTTTTTCATAGATATAATCGCTAAACGCAGCATCCAAACCCATTTGCAGTAAAGTTGCTTCTAAAGCTTTTATTTTCTCCATATCGGAAAGCTTCTGTCCGTTGGAACAACAGACAATTCCAATTTTATCTCCAATCTGCATCATCTTTTATCCTCTGCCCCTTTACAATCAAACCATTCTATATGACCTGCAATGCCCAATCCATCTGTTACAGGACTGTTTGCAATCAAATTGGTTCTCATCAGTGTATGGAAAAAAGGAATGATATGCAACAGCATTAAGCTGCAAAATAGATTCCAGGAAAATTTATGCACTCTTTCATTCCTATCCATATCAGATTAAATCCTTTTTCTTCTTCGCATAACCGTTGGAAACTTCCATATGTTTTATAGCTTTTATTTTTTTCTATCCCTATTATACACAGTCAACCGACCTATTACAATACGCATAAAACCAGTCTCTCACCTTCCACTGATTGATCCATATGTTGCCAAAAGCCTTATGAATCATGAATTAATATATTCTATTTGATTACTTATAACAAATGAACTCGTCAGTATTGATTTACTTTTGGCTTCACAATATAATGTCTTATATAATGAAAAAAATTCTAAAGAATATAGAGGAAAAAGAAGAATGAAACACATTCTAATTATAGATGATGATATTCACATTAACAAAATGTTGGAAAGTGTGCTGCGCCAAGCTGGTTACAGGATATCTCACGCTTATTCCGGTACGGAAGCCTTGCTATTTTTAGCAAAATTCAGACCTGATTTAATCTTACTGGATTTAATGCTCCCCGGACTGTCGGGAGAAGAGATTCTCCCCCAAATAGCCGATATTCCCGTTATGATTCTGAGCGCTAAAGTAGATGTTAAGCGCAAGGTTAGTTTATTATTGAACGGAGCAGTGGACTATATTACAAAGCCTTTTGAAATTGACGAACTTTTAGCACGAATTATCGTTCAATTTAGGAAAACATCAAACAAAGAAAACGTTAAACAATTGGAATACTGTAATATTAGCGTAAACCTTTCCACACATATGGTTCAAGTCAACTCTCAAAACGTGAAATTGACAAAAACTGAATTTGCAATCTTAAAACTTTTAATGGAAAATCCAAATCAGATTATTACAAAAACAGTTTTGCTGGAGCGTATTAGCGAGGATACCCCTGATTGTATGGAAAGTTCATTAAGAGTCCATATCAGTAATTTAAGGAAAAAACTACGGGATATATCTGGAAAAGATTATATAGAAGCTGTCTGGGGTATTGGATTTAAAATGGCGGAAGTCTAAATCTTTACAATTTCTTTGCACTTTCCTTAACAGTTTTCTTAACACCTATCTTTTAAAATGGCGGTATGAAAAGCAATCAGGAGGTCACAGAAATGAAATTTATTTTGACAGCAGAAGGTCTCAATAAAGAATACTATCATTCCAAAGCATTAAATAATTTTTCGCTGCATATTCCCAAAGGTTCGATTTATGGGTTCGTTGGAGAAAACGGAGCAGGAAAAACGACTTTTATCCGTATTATATGCGGGTTACAGGCTCCTACTTCCGGAAGCTATACTTTATATGGTGTGAAAAATTCAGAAAAAGAAATTACCGAAGTACGACAGCGAATGGGTGCGGTTGTAGAAAGTCCTTCCATTTATCTTGATATGACAGCATTGAATAATCTAAAGCATCAATATCAGGTTTTAGGACTTCCGTCCTATGATGGAATTTTTGAATTATTGCAACTTGTCGGGTTAAGTAACACTGGCAAAAAGAGAGCGAAGAATTTTTCATTAGGGATGCGGCAACGATTAGGAATTGCAATGGCGCTGGTGGGAAATCCAGATTTTTTAATTCTGGATGAACCAACGAATGGTCTTGATCCACAAGGGATAATAGAAATCAGGGAATTAATTTTGCGTTTAAATAGGCATCGTCAAATTACCGTGCTTATTTCCAGCCACAATTTAGATGAACTTTCACGCCTTGCGACACATTATGGATTTATAGCAAATGGTTCTATAGTTCAGGAGCTTACTGCAACAGAACTGGAAAGAAGCTGTCGGAAATGCATGATTCTCACTGTAACCGATACAGAAGCGCTTGCTCGAGTTTTGGATTTTATGAATTTAGAATATGATATTATTTCCGATACAACAGCAAATGTATATGGCAAAATACCAGTATCTGAGTTATCAATAGTTTTGGCAAAAGATGATTGTAAAATCCTGTCTATGAGAGAACAAAATGAAACGCTGGAAAGTTTTTACATCAATCTTGTCGGAGGTGGAAGATATGAGTAATCTTTTATATGCTAATTTTTTTAGATTATGGAAGAGCAGGCTGTTTTTCATTGGTCTTGGATTTATGTTTTTTGCAGGAGGATTTTTAGTTTTCCAGCAATACCGTCAACTAATTGGATATGGAGCTGCCATAAAATTGGATAGCACATTTTTTGTTTATACCATTATGATTGGCGTTATCAGTTCGATTTTTTGCTCCTTATTTCTTAATGTGGAATATTATGACGGTACAATCAGGAATAAGATAATTGCCGGACATAAGCGCGCAGCAATTTATTTTTCAAATTTGATTGTCAATATTTTTGCTTCGTTCCTGTTCTGTCTGTCATACATCTTGGCAAATATCGTAATTGGCATTCCACTGATCGGAATGTTGACAATTTCATTGCATAAAACCGTATGGATTCTCGTAGGAAGTATGATTACAATCATTGCGCTTTGTTCTATATTTACAATGATCAATATGCTGATTCATAGTAAAGCAATCGCGCCAATCATTTGTATTGTTGCTATGTTTCTATCTATCTTTTTTGTAAACGAAGTTCAGAGGATTTTAGACAATCCGCCATACTGGTACGATGGCACGGTAAATACTGCATATGTCGATGGATTGGAAAGAGAACAGTTAGAGTTTATTTATAACGCATTACCTGCTGGGCAGGAAATGCAGTACTCCAGAAAAAATATAGAAAACATAAATGAAATGTGCCTATATTCTATCGGGATCACTATGATTACTTCTACGATTGGCGTGTTTCTTTTTAGAAAAAAAGATATCAAATAAGAGGTTACGATATATGAATGGCTGGATATGGTTGATGATGATAGGATTCATAATGGTTATTATGATGTTACTGCTAAAAATATTTTTGCTAAAAAAATCAGCAAATGAAATAAAAAAAGCTTTTATTGAAAAAACAGAGCAACATACCAACACTTTAATCAGGATATCCAGCCATGATACAGATATGAAAGAATTAGCCGCCGCAATCAACACACAGCTTCAAATCTTTCATCAAAGCAGGCAAAAATTTGAACATGGCGACTTGGAATTAAAAGAAGCCATTACCAATATTTCGCATGATCTGCGAACTCCATTAACAGCTATTTACGGCTACTTAACATTGCTACATAATGACAGTTGCTCAGAAACAGAAAAAACCTATCTTTCTGCAATTGAGGATCGAACAAAGGCTTTAAAACAACTGACAGAAGAACTATTTCACTATACAATAGCATCCAGCGATACAGAAGAACTTTCTTTGGAAAAAATCAATATAAATGGCATACTCGAAAATACCATATCCTCTTATTATATGGTTTTGAAACAACACAAGATTATCCCACAAATTTCCATTCCGGACAAAAAAGTGGAACGGTTGTTAAATGAAAATGCCCTTTCTCGTGTGATTGGAAATATTATCAGTAATGCTATCAAATACAGTGATGGTGATTTCATGATTTCCTTATCAGCAGATGGAACACTCTGTTTTTCCAATCATGCAGCTGAATTGACAGAAATTCAAGTCGGAAGATTATTTGACCGTTTTTATACTGTAAGCAGCGCAAGGAAGTCTATTGGATTAGGTTTATCCATAGCAAAAACGCTGACTGAAAAAATGGGCGGTACAATCACTGCGTCCTATGCCAATAATATACTTACCATTTGTGTCAAATTTTAAGTTGCCGATTTTTTCAAGTATAAGACTAAAAAATTTTTATAATACTATTCATCTTTCAAATGATTCATCAACATATAAAACTTAAAATGAACATATTCCTCTCCTTCCTTTTCCACGAAAAAAGCGCCCAAACCCATCCATGTAAGGCTGCTGTCGCCTTTCGGTTTCCGAAAATTGTAATAAGCATTCGGGCAGTTGCCAAGTCGTCTCAGCATCCAGCGGACGCCGAATTCTCTGTTATGTTGTTCTATATATGGATCAGACTCTAATTAATTTCCCTTGCAAAGAATGCTGCTGCTTTTTTTTAGAAAAGGCTCTCTAAACGCCCAGCCTGCCGCTTGCAAGAAGATTGGTGTATAATGCGAAGTTATGAAATATACTACATGACAATGTCCTCAAGAATAGCAAGCATCGGATTGTATGAACCCAATCCATTCTTTCACCCTTACTTATGATACGGCTCATGATGCATAATCCGATAACTCCGATAGATTTGCTCCAGCAAAATCACACGCATCAACTGATGCGGAAACGTCATTTTGGAAAAACTTAGTTTCCAATCGGCTCTGTTTAATATCGAATCCGGCAAACCAAGCGAACCGCCTATGACAAACGCCAGATGACTTTTCCCATGCAGAGCAATCTGCTCAAGCGCATGGGACATCTGTACGGAATCCAAAGCCTCTCCTTCCACGGCAAGCGCAATGACATACATATCCTCCCGTATATATCGAAACAGACGCTTTCCCTCCGCTTCTGTGATTTGCGCTTCTTCTGATAAGCTGGCGGAATCCGGGGTTTTCTCATCCGCCACTTCCAGTATTTCCAATTTACAATAACGACTCAGACGTTTACTGTATTCTGCAATTGCTTTTCGGTAAAAATCTTCTTTGATTTTCCCTACGCATAAAATAGTAACTTTCATAGCCTCTCCATCCCGTATGCCGTTAGATTTTGCGCTTTAAGGCATATATACGTAATTGACCCGGTAAATGCAGCTCTTTAAACCGGCTTCATTGACCGCAATCACAGATAACACTTGATTGCCCTGCGGCATTTCCAAAGGGCCTGTATATTTAGCGGACGCTTCGGTCGGATCGCTCCCATCCCAAGTATAATAGGCCGTACATCCATCGGGAGGATAGATCGTAATCGCCTGCGCTTGCGGATACGTCCCGCCCGACGGCGATACGGAAGGCATTTCCGGAGGCTCATACCGAATCGTATAAGTTGCCTTGGCTGTTTCGCTGCAAATACCCTTTTCATTCCTTGCAACAGTCAAAATCACCGTCGTCCCTTCTTCCTCCAACGATATGGCGGATTGATACGGGATTCCATAACGAACGGGATCCTGGCCGTCGGTCGTATATAAAATCTCCTCCTCTTCGGCCAAGATAGCAATCGTAAGCGGCTTTTCATACGTCCCGGATGCACTGCTAAATACCGGCGGCTCAACCAGATATTCCGTAAACAACTCCAATAGGCTGTCCTCGTCCGTCTGGTCGTACAACGAAAGAATTTTATCATACTCTTTCTTCTTGTCATAAATCTCTATCAACGTCTGACAGTCGTCCCGATCCAACTGGCCTTCTTGCGCCCATCTCTCCAGGATTGGGACAGCCAATATTTCCTCTCCTTCCTCAAGGTAAAGAGCAACCAAACGTTTCAAAACATCCCGATCTCCTGGTTTTAATTCCAAAGCCCGTTGATAATAAGGTTTTGCTTGAATAAAATCCCCTTCGAGAAAATACCCCTCTGCTTTTTGAAACTGATACGAATAGCTGTTATATTGTTTTTTTTGGATGCCCTGATAGATCAACAAGGAAGCTCCCGTCAATACTAAAAGAAACACGCCTATAACACACCAAATGAGAGTCCTGCGTTGGCCTTTTTTAGCTTTTCGCCCGTTTTTTGACGTAGAAGATCCTTTCTGGCCCTTCGCTTCTTTTTGAATAATATGCCCCAAGACATCTTCATCCAGTAAATTATAATCCGGCACTAACTGCACTTCTGCGCCGCAGCTACCGCAATAAACATAATTGTCTGGGATTTGCGCCCCACACTTTTTACATATCATGAGAGGGTACCCCTTCTTACCGCGTCATAGCTTCCACACAGTTATGCATCAGCATGGCAATCGTCATCGGGCCTACGCCGCCCGGGACAGGCGTAATCAT
>CAOJLW010000058.1 GCA_948438565.1 uncultured Lachnospiraceae bacterium
TTACACCCCGACGACAAAAGCGGAGATTGGACTGCACGACGAGCACATTACATTTGAGGAAAGCGTGGATATTCTGGAAAAACTCTATCCGGGGAAGGGCGCGTCGTATGCCGGACAGATCCGGGACTGTACGCTGGCGTTGTATCAAAAATGCGCCGAGTATGCGCTTGAGAGAGGGATTATTATTGCGGATACTAAATTTGAATTTGGATTGGATGAAAACGGATCAGTCGTGCTGGGGGATGAAATGCTGACGCCGGACAGCTCCCGCTTCTGGCCGCAAAAAGGATACGCGCCCGGGAAGTCGCAGCCGTCTTTTGACAAGCAGTTTGTCCGGGACTGGTTAAAGGCCAATCCAAACAGCGATTATCTGCTGCCGGAGGACGTTGTGAAACGGACGGTGGAGAAATATGAAGAAGCATATGAATTGTTGACAGGTAAAAAGTTTGCATAACTAAGAGAAACTGCCAAAAGTAAAACGAAAGAGTCGTGCAATAGAAAAAGGAGAGGACGATATGAGTACGGACAGATATCAGAGTCCATTGTCGGAAAGGTATGCCAGCAAAGAAATGCAGTATATTTTTTCGCCGGAGATGAAATTTAAGACATGGAGGAAGTTATGGATTGCGTTGGCCGAGACCGAGCAGGCGCTTGGCCTTTCGATTACGGACGAACAGATTGCGGAGTTAAAGGCGCATCAAGAGGATATCAACTGGGAAACGGCAAAGGAACGTGAAAAGCTGGTGCGCCATGACGTGATGTCCCACGTCTATGCGTACGGCGTACAATGCCCCAAGGCAAAGGGGATTATCCATTTGGGAGCGACATCCTGTTATGTGGGGGACAATACGGACATAATCGTGATGGCCGAGGCGTTAAAGCTGGTGAAAGCGAAGCTCGTCAATGTGATTGCCGAACTGGCTAAATTTGCCGATACCTATAAGGATCTGCCGACGCTTGCCTTTACGCATTTTCAGCCTGCGCAGCCGACGACAGTCGGTAAGCGCGCCACGCTTTGGATACAGGAATTTGTGATGGATTTAGAGGATTTGGAATATGTGGCCAAAAGCCTAAAGCTGCTCGGCTCGAAAGGGACGACAGGGACGCAGGCAAGCTTTTTGGAACTGTTTGACGGCGATCAGGAAAAAGTTGACCGAATCGATCCGATGATTGCGGAAAAAATGGGGTTTGACGCCTGTTATGCCGTATCCGGGCAGACTTATTCCAGAAAAGTGGACACAAGAGTGGCCAATATCCTGGCCGGAATTGCGGCAAGCGCGTATAAGATGTCGAATGATATTCGGCTGCTGCAGCACTTAAAAGAGGTGGAGGAGCCCTTTGAGAAAAATCAGATTGGATCTTCCGCTATGGCATATAAACGGAATCCAATGCGTAGCGAACGGATTGGATCACTGTCTCGTTATGTGATGGTGGATGCTTTAAATCCGGCGATTACATCTGCGACACAGTGGTTTGAGAGAACGTTAGACGATTCCGCCAATAAGCGTCTGAGCATTCCGGAGGCTTTTTTGGCTACGGATGGCATTTTGGATTTGTGTTTAAACGTCGTAGACGGTCTGGTCGTATATGATAAGGTCATTACCAAGCATCTGATGGCGGAGCTGCCGTTTATGGCCACGGAAAATATTATGATGGATGCAGTGAAAAAAGGCGGGGATCGCCAGGAGCTGCACGAAAAAATCCGTAAGCTTTCAATGGAAGCCGGGGCCCATGTCAAACAGGAAGGGAAGGAGAATAATCTGCTGGAATTGATTGCGGCCGATCCGTCGTTTCCATTGACAATGGAAGAGCTGAAAGCTTCCATGGATCCCTCTAAATATACGGGGCGTTCCAAAAGGCAGGTAGAAACGTTTCTGACAGAGGCGATCCGTCCGATTTTAAAGGCCAACGAAAGCCTGCTGGGCATCCAGGCTGAAATTAATGTATAGTCATGGAGGATATCCATTGTGATATACGCGAAGAAAAGGATAAGCGCGCTTTTGTTGTTCTTGTTTTTTATCTCTCTTTTGTGTGGCGCGGATCAAGACATTGTCATGGAAGTGCGCAACAAAGTATCCATTATTGTGGTTCGTCGTACTGAATTGCATGCCGGGGTATTTGGCGCTTTGCAGGAGCATATTTTTGACGCCGGGGTGATTGCGCCCGGCTTTCAGGCGCATTACCGTACGCCCGAAGAACAGGCTGAGCGTGTCTATACGTTCCTGCAAGGGCCAAGGGCTTTTGGCGAAAGCCTGCCCTGGTCCGGCGAGTGGTGCGAGCAGATGATCGGGTACAATAAATTTGGCGGTTTTGGCTGTGGTTTTTGCTGTATGGCCAATATCTACAGTACGCTAACGCCCTATGAATGTTCACCGTGGGATATGTTTGAGTTTGCCATCGGAGCGTCTGAGTACTATCCGACTGCGGAAAGCGGGGCGATTGGCTGGGAGGATATGAAAGCGACGCTTCAGGCTGCGGGTCTGGTATGTGAAGTATACAGAAAACCTGCGACTTATGAAGAATTTCAGGAGCAGATGCAGCATACGCAGTCGGCTGTCGTGCTGGTCAGCAGCGCCGAGGACGCTACCTTTTGGCAGGATACGCCGGGGCATTATGTCAATATCTGGCTATATCAAAAGAGTACGGATATGGTGTTTTTGGCGGAACCCGGCAATCCGGAAAATAACCGTACCTGGATTCCGCTCCGTTATCTGTATGACGCTTTAAAAACAGTCAGTCCCTACCAATATCTGGCGGTAACGTCATATGCGGAGGAGTCTAATGCCTGGAAGTCAAACGGCATTGACGAATTTTGGCATGGAAAAGTTTCCAATTGACGACCTGTTAAGAAAGTGCAAAGATCAGACGATATATAAAGTGTAACCAGAGAAATACACTTCTGGGGAGGGATTTGCCGCATACGGATATGAAGGATTGTTTAAAGTGTCATCAGTGGCGGTTATATCGCCGATATTGGATTCCACGTCAAAGCGCAGGCAGAAAAACCAGCAATGGAGCAAGCCAAAAAGCTTTGGACAGATTTTAGCGGAACAGCAGGATGCATATCGCAGCATGGAAGGTTTATCGGTAGGATATACGAAAGACGGCCGGCCTTGCGTCAGCTGCATCGTGCAAAGGACTTACAATTAGAACCCTTTGTCCATAGAGGGTAAAATAACATGAGGAGTGCCCCGGTATCTGAACAGGTCAGATGCCGGGGCAATTATGAAGAAATTCATCAATATAATTTGAAAAACAAATTCAAACGGTTGCTTGAGTAGTTTTATAATAACGATTATATGTGAATATAGTATGAACAAATAAAGAACATATTGTGAAATTAATTGTCTTCTTCATCGGTGGACGACATAGAATAAACGGAACGTTTCCTTGCCATTGCATCGCTGGCCAGATATTCGTCGTAGGTCGTGATTTTATCAATGCAGGTTCCGTCCGGCATAAATTCAATAATCCGGTTGGCGGTTGTCTCTACCACCTGATGATCACGGGATGCAAACAGCAGCACGCCCGGAAATTTGATCAGGCCGTTGTTTAAAGCCGTAATGGATTCCATATCCAGGTGGTCGGTCGGTTCGTCTAAGATGAGTACATTCGATGCTTCAATCATCATTCGGGACAGCAGCACGCGTACTTTTTCTCCACCGGAAAGTACGCGCATTTTTTTGACGCCGTCTTCTCCGGCAAACAGCATCCGGCCTAAAAACCCGCGGACATAGGTCGCATCTTTGATTTCCGAAAATTGTGTCAGCCAGTCTACAATGATCAGATCCGTGTCAAAGATTTCGGTATTGTCTTTGGGAAAATAGGATTGTGAGGTTGTCACGCCCCATTTATAGCTGCCTTCGTCCGGTTCCATTTCTCCGGTAATAATTTTAAAGAAGGTGGTTTTGGCAAGTTCGTTGCCCCCGACAAACGCTACTTTATCGTCATGCCCTAAGATAAAGGACACATTGTCTAATATTTTGACGCCGTCAATCGTTTTGCTGATATTTTCTACCATCAGGACTTCATTGCCAATTTCACGGGAAGGGCGAAAGTCGATATAGGGGTATTTGCGGCTGGAAGGACGGATCTCATCCAACTGGATTTTTTCCAGGGCGCGTTTTCTGGAAGTCGCCTGCTTGGATTTGGAGGCGTTGGCGGAAAAACGGGAAATAAATTCTTGCAGCTCTTTGATTTTTTCTTCTTTTTTCTTGTTGGCTTCCTTCATTTGCTTGACAATGAGCTGGCTGGATTCGTACCAAAAATCATAGTTGCCGGCATAAAGCTGTATTTTGCCATAGTCGATGTCTGCAATATTGGTACAGACTTTATTGAGGAAATAACGATCATGCGATACGACAATCACGGTATTTTCAAAATTGATTAAAAATTCTTCGAGCCATGCGATGGCGTCCAGATCCAAATGGTTGGTCGGCTCGTCGAGGAGCAGGATATCCGGGTTGCCAAACAGCGCTTGTGCCAGCAATATTTTAACCTTGGCGGAGCCGGGCAGATCTTTCATGACTGCGTCATGGCTTTCCGTAGGAATGCCAAGGCCGTTTAACAGGATTGCCGCGTCGGCTTCCGCATTCCAGCCGTCCATATCGGCAAATTCGGCTTCCAGCTCGCTGGCGCGGATGCCGTCTGCATCGGTAAAATCCTCTTTCATATAGATGGCGTCTTTTTCCTTCATAATGTCGTAAAGGCGCCGGTTGCCCATGATGACGGTGTCTAAGACCTTGCATTCGTCATATTGGAAATGATCCTGCTGTAGGAAAGACAGGCGTTGACCGGACGTGATGGCGATTTCACCCTGGGTCGGCTCAAGCTGGCCGGACAGGATTTTTAAAAACGTCGATTTCCCCGCTCCGTTTGCTCCGATCAAACCATAACAGTTCCCTTCGGTGAACTTGATATTGACGTCCTCAAACAGGGCTTTTTTACCCAGCCGTAATGTTATGTTATTTGCACTAATCATATTTCAATCCTCTTGTTCTTTTTATTTTTACGGTTGATGATTACCTGTATTATTATACATAAATTGGATGGATTTTCAAGGGGAATTCGAATGGCTGTTTTCCCGCCCCAAATATTGACATCGTTCCACAGGATTGTTAGAATAACAATACAAGTACAATAGGATCCGGTAAAGGGACGAATGGCAAAACACAAGGAGGATAGAAGCATGTATCATTGTCAGATTCAATTCTATTTTACAGGCAAAAACCGCCGGGCATTGGAGATTATTATGAAAATGCCCCCGCTTGAGCATTTCACCCATCAGTTCTCCGAAAGCAACGAGCCAGAAGCGGAATTGGCATCCAAGGCAGATGTGATGATAGCTTGTCTGGAGGGGACGGAAAGTCCAAAGGCATTGCAGGCTTTGCTTCAACAAAAAAGCAAAGATGCAGAGCTGATTTTGTTGGCGGAAAAAGAACAGATGGGACTGTTTATGGATGTTTTGCCGGAAATAAAGGATATATGGACGATGCCTATGTCCGATGATGAGATACGCTTCCGTTTTTTGAGATGGCAGCAGACTTTTAAGATGGGCAAAGATTATTGGCAGACTAATCAATATTTGGACGCTACGATTAATAATATCCCGAACATGATTTGGTACAAGGATAAAAATGGCATCCATAAAAAGGTAAACGATAGTTTTTGCAAGACCGTCAATAAAACCAAACAACAGGTAGAGGGTCGCGGCCATGCCTATATTTGGGATGTGGAACAAGACGATCCCGCTTGTATTGAATCGGAGCTTGAGGTGATGACGAAGCGGATTACCTGCATATCCGAAGAAACCGTCAAAGCCGGCGATGGCATGAAGCTGCTTACAACGTATAAATCCCCCTTATATAATATAGACGGAAACGTGATGGGGACTGTAGGCGTGGCGATTGATATTACGCAGGAACGCGCCTATGAACAGGAAATTGTTGAAAAGAACCGTACTTTAGAAACATTATTTACTACGATGGATTGCGGGGTGCTCTGTCATTCGCTGGATGGCACGCGTATTTTAAGCATCAACCGGGCCGCGCTTAGGATTTTGGGGTATCAGTCTCAAAAGGAATTGATGGAGGACGGATTTGACATGGTAGCGCCGTCGGTGATGGAAGAGGATAAGCGGAAGCTGCGGCAAAGTATGCGGGAACTAACCAAAGAAGGGGACAGTGTCAGCGTGGAATACCGCGTACAGCATGAAAATGGGGAAATTCTGCATATTATGGGCAATGTCAAGCTTTCCTGTGAAAATGGCGTAATGTTTTATCAGCGTTTCCTCTTAGATTGTACCGTGCAAAAGAACCGGGAGAAGAAACGGCAGGAAGAGGATAAGCAACGTCAGATGGAGCTGATACAGGCGTTGTCGATTGATTTTAACGTTGTCTGCTATTTTAATCTGGACACCGGAAAAGGAGAGCTTCTGCGGATTGATGAAAATGAAAGGCATGGGTTTGGAGCTATTTTGACCGGGGAGATCCTTTGGGATGACGGTATGGGTCGTTACATACAGGAGTTTGTCCATGAAGAGGACAGGGAAATGATGCTGCAGGCTTTTGCCACGGACAGGTTAAAACAAGAATTGACGGAAAAAAATATTTACTGCGTCAATTACCGTGTCTGTGGGGAAAACGGGATATCCTATTTTCAGTTTAAGGCGGTGCGTGCGGGGATATGGAACGGGAATCACAGCATTGTCCTGGGTATTCGTAGCGTGGATGAGGAAATCCGCAATGAGATGAAGAAGAAAAATCTGTTGGAAGATGCATTGATGCAGGCAAACCGGGCGAGTAAAGCAAAGAGCGTATTTTTGTCCAATATGTCGCATGATATACGTACGCCTATGAATGCAATCGTAGGATTTACAGCTTTGGCTATGACGCATATCGATCATCAGGAACAGGTGGAGGAATACCTGAAGAAGATTATGACGTCAGGCAATCATCTGTTGAGCCTGATTAACGACGTACTGGATATGAGCCGTATTGAAAGCGGCAAAATCCATTTAGATGAAAAGCCGTGCAGTCTGCCGGATATTTTGCATGGACTGCGTAATATTTTACAGGCGGATATCCATGCCAAGCAGTTGGAATTGTATATTGATACGGTAGACGTTATGGATGAGGAGATTTACTGTGATAAGCTGCGGCTCAATCAGGTTTTGTTAAATTTGATGAGCAACGCCGTAAAATATACGCCTGCCGGCGGTATTGTCAGTATGCGGATTATAGAAAAGGCCGGAGCTCCTGTGGGATGCGCCAATTATGAATTTTATATCCGGGATACCGGCGTTGGTATGAGCAAAGAGTTTGTGGATCATATCTTTGAGCCGTTTGAAAGGGAAAAGAGTTCCACAATCAGCGGCATCCAGGGGACTGGCCTTGGGATGGCGATTACAAAAAACATTGTGGATATGATGAACGGCACGATTAAGGTGAAGAGCGAGCAGGGGGTAGGCACCGAAGTTACGGTAGGCTTTACGTTCCGGCTGTTGGAGGGCGTTAAAGAGCCGCCGGATATACCGGAGCTGAAAAATTGCCGCGCCCTAGTCGTGGACGATGATTTTAATACCTGCGATAGCGTTTCCTATATGCTGGGGCAGATTGGGATGCGCGCCGAATGGACGCTTTCTGGCAAAGAAGCGGTTTTACGCACCCACCAGGCCGTGATGCGGGGGGATAATTACGGCGTTTACATTATAGACTGGCTGCTGCCGGATCTCAACGGCGTCGAGGTGACCAGAAGAATCCGTAAGGAGATGGGAGAGGATGTTTCCATTATTGTCCTGACGGCTTACGATTGGTCGGATATTGAGGATGAGGCCAAAGAGGCCGGCGTTACGGCATTTTGCAGTAAGCCGTTGTTTTTATCGGAGCTTAGAAGCTGCTTGCATTCGATTGTCAACACGCAGCAGGAGGAAAAAGAGAAGGATACTGGCAGTGGCGTTGTCGGAATCAATACAGGGCGTATTTTGCTGGCCGAGGATAATGAATTGAACCAGGAAATTGCGGTGGCGATTTTGGGCGACGCGGGATTTTCTACGGAAGTTGCGGAGAATGGGCAGGCGGCCATTGATATGTTAAAACAGTCTGAGCCGGGATATTATCAGGTGGTATTGATGGATGTGCAGATGCCTGTGATGAACGGCTATGAGGCGACCAGGGAGATTCGTAAATTGGCCGATCGGGATTTGTCCTCGATACCGATTATTGCGATGACGGCCAATGCCTTTGAAGAAGACAAACAGGAGGCGTTAAAGTCCGGGATGAACGGGCATATTGCAAAGCCGATTGATATGGATACATTGTTTAAAACATTGGGGGAGATTTTGGCATAGGGGGGATTTTATGCAGGATACGTCGGTCAAGTTGTCTGTTTCGACAAAACTATCTCAAAGCTATAAGAGTGTGGCGCCGGTACAGGGCTGCCGGGATATGCAGCTTTTGTATCTGGAGCAGGGGAGAGCCTATTTGGCCGCTTTGAATGAAGAACAGGAAGTGTGGCTGTATGCCGACGCCAATCAGACGGAAAGCGGCAATAGGATGCATCGGATTCCAATGGCCTCCACCGCATTGGCTTTGGCTGAGGGGACGGATGGGAAGGCGATCCTGTTTGGCGCAGCGGCCAATGTCCTGTATTACAGCAGAGAGCTGGATGGACAGATGTCGGAACCCTATACCTTGCCAGTCACTCCACCGGAAGGGACGTCGGGCATTGCAAAGATTTTGCCGGTTGTTTTTGGGGCCAATATGTATTTGATGCTTTTTTACCGCCAAAATGGACAGCAGCAGTTTGCCGTGTCATTTGTACAGATCAATGCGCGGCAGATGGAGCCTTTTTATGTGCATACCCCGATTAAAACAGAGCAAATCTGCGGCACATGGTGCGGCAATGAAGATACGCTTTCGTTTTGTCTGCATACCGGCCAAAAACTGATGTACTTTGATATCAATGAGCTGACATGGCATAGACAGATGCTTTTGGAGCCATATGTTCCGATGCAGCTTGAGAGTCTCGTCCATCCGGATGGCACATATGAATTATATGGATTGGCAGAGGATGGCAGGATATCTGAGATCCATCCGGATGGCGCATGGAATCCTCTTCCAATAGAAGGCAATACACAGATGCAGTCCTTTGCGGTTTTTTTGCACGACGATCAAGTCCATTTTTTTGGTCAGAGGGGCGGGGAGCTTTGTCATAGCCAAAAGACGCCGGATGGCGCTTTGTCTTCTTTTGTGCCGATTCAGAAAAATATCGGTGGATTTATATTTGATCGACAGCATCAGGGACAGGTTGGATTGGTAGTAAAACAGTCCGGTGTGTTCCAAAAAAAGAGCGGCAGACTCTATCAGGGGCATGACAGCGGCTTGGCATTTTTATATGAGGATAAACAAAGCGGAGACTGGGGAAAGCGGGCCGTAGTTGCCGAAAGCAGCGATGAATTCTGGGTTTGTAATAGCTATGTCAGCGAGCTGGCTTTTACGGACGAAACGGGAGGAGCAGCCGGAAATTATGCGCTTGAGGTTTGGAGCAGTGAATATTGTGAATTGACGATCAATGAACACATCTATCACCTTTCACCAGAGCACAGAGCGACAATCACAACCGATTTGCTGGGGAAACTGCGCATCAGTCAGTCGGCGTTTGGCCTGGACGCCTGTGATATTTTATTCCGTCCTGCCAAAAGCGGCGATACGAAATGTTATGTGCTTTCGCAGGCTAAGAATTATCGGGATCAGCTGAGTAAAATTACCGGTCAGGATTTGCTGCAAGCGCAAAAAGGCGATGGCCGGCATTTTATTCATGAGGAATATCGCGACTTCCAAACCATGGAAGCTGTTGCAAACGCTCTGCGTAATACGATGTGTACGACGGTGGATGATGAGGGGAAGCGTATGGGTGTAAGTAAGGGCGATATTCAATGTGAGGAAATCCGCTGCTTCGAACAAGATCCTGGCAGGGGATTGTTTCAATTGCCGGATCCAATGCGTGCGGGAAATTTTGAGATTAGCTTTGAACAAAATAACGTACGATGCCGTCGGTTGACTCACGAAGAAGCCAGAATGCTGACGTCTGGTCAGGGGGATGGATTTTTTTCTGTTTTTAAAGATCTGTTCCGTTCCATTATCCATGGCGTTGCCAAGGTGGTCAAAATTATCGTGCATGCGGTAGAAGATGCAGTGAAAATGACATTTCATGTGGTCAGTGAAGGTTTGAAAAAAATTGCCGATCTTACCATTAAAACGATTAAAGAGGTGGCTCAGGTAGTCGGAATGATTTTTCAGACGATTAAAAATACATTTGAGGAAATTGTAGACTGGCTGGGATATTTGTTTCGCTGGGAGGATATTAAACATACGGCGGAGCAGTTGAAGAAACGTATCATGCCGGCTATGGATCAAATGGAGCAGTTATTGGCCAAAAGCCAGAGTCGATGCCATCAGGCGATCATGGGAACTAAAGATCAGATGGATGTTTTTTTACAGGATCTGGTCAAAAAGGTGGATCCAGAACATACAATGCTGTCTCAAAAGCCATCTTCGGAGTATCAGGATGCGTTTTCCTATAATATACTGTTGGATCGTACATTGGCCAATGCGCCTGGTATGCAGTTTGTAAGCAATTTTTCACTTGAGCGGCAGGAAGTGGATATTATAGGCCAATTGATTGAGGATATAGAACCTTTGGCTGCGGATGCTTCTCAAAACATCAGTCGGATGATGCAGTCGTTAAACAGCGTA
>CAOJLW010000059.1 GCA_948438565.1 uncultured Lachnospiraceae bacterium
GTGACTTGAGTTCAGACGTGTGCTCTTCCGATCTAGGATTCCGGAGACGATTAGCTGCCGTTTTAATCCGGGCGGCGTCTTTAAAATCAGCAACAGCATTATGGATAATCCGGGGGACGCAAAATACGGATTTACCAAAGAGCAGTTGTTTGAAGGTTTTCGGATTTTGAAAGAAAAGGGAGCTAAATATTTTGGCGTACACGCATTTTTGGCGAGCAATACCGTGACCAACGACTACTATCCGATGCTGGCTAAAATCCTGTTTGAGACTGTTGTGGAGTTAAAAGAAGCGACCGGCTGCGATATCCGTTTTATCAACCTCTCCGGCGGCGTGGGGATTCCGTATACGCCGGATCAAAAGCCAAACGATATTCGGGCGATTGGAGAAGGCGTTCGTAGGGTTTACGAGGAAACGCTCTTGCCTGCTGGAATGGACGACGTGGCGATCTATACAGAAATGGGGCGTTTTATGACGGGGCCGTACGGCTGCCTGGTCACGAAAGCCATCCATGAGAAGCATACGCATAAAGAATATATCGGCGTAGACGCCTGCGCCGTCAATCTGATGCGTCCGGCTATGTACGGCGCATATCATCATATAACGGTTATGGGCAAAGATAATTCGGTCTGCGACCATAAATATGACATAATAGGTTCTCTGTGTGAAAATAACGATAAATTTGCGGTTGACCGTATGTTGCCCCGGATCGATAAAGGGGATCTGCTGGTCATCCACGATACCGGAGCGCATGGGTTTGCCATGGGATATAATTACAATGGGAAGTTGAAATCGGCGGAAATTCTTTTAAAAGAAAACGGAAGCTTTGAACTGATCCGGCGTGCGGAAACGCCAAAGGATTATTTTGCGACATTTGACTGTTTTGATATTTTAAACAATATGAAAGATCCGTATCAAGCCTGAAAAACGGGCAGTCCTCAGAGTGAATCGGAGGACTGCCCGTTTGGTTTTGCATAGGAAAGGAAATAAAAAACTCCTAAAATCTTAGGAGTCTTAAATGCCGGTGGCGGGACTTGAACCCGCACTCCGTTTCCAGAAATAGATTTTGAGTCTACCTCGTCTGCCAATTCCGACACACCGGCTGATTGTCCATTTGGAATCGAACAAAAAGTATCATAGCATATTCTAAAAAAAAATGCAAGATTTTTTTGAAAAAAGTTGTATCGACCGATGGACATAATATTCTCACCGGTCTTTATTGTTGACTTCCTCCAAAATATCTTGTAATTCATATTCCATCTGATGTATAATATACTCTGTATGCAAATGACAGCCTGCTGCCAAAGCGCAGTAGATCAATACAACAAATGAGGATATAATTATGGGAATTACAATGATCGTAACGCTACTTAGCGGCGTCGCGCTGTTTTTATTCGGAATGTCGTTAATGGGGGACGGATTAAAACGGGTAGCCGGCAACAAATTAGAACTGACGTTATACCGTTTGACCAATACCCCGATTAAAGGCGTATTGCTAGGCGCAGGCGTTACGGCCATTATCCAATCGTCATCCGCCACGACAGTTATGGTAGTGGGATTTGTCAATTCCGGCATGATGAAAGTTTCCCAGGCAATCGGCATTATTATGGGAGCCAATATCGGCACCAGTATTACGGGTTGGATTTTATGTCTGTCGTATGTGGAAGGTTCCGGAGGGATTGCGCAGCTGCTGTCTGCGTCGATGATCTCTGCGGTTGTCGCAATTATCGGCATGATTTTTAAAATGTTTGTCAAAAAAACGCCGTATCAAGTGATTGGGGATATTATGCTCGGTTTTTCCATTTTGATGGTGGGGATGCAGACCATGAGCGGCGCGGTTTCTCCGCTCAAAGAAAATCCCAAATTTGTCGGCGCGCTGACGATGTTTTCCCATCCTTTGGCTGGAATTATGGCTGGAATCCTGTTTACCGCAGTATTGCAGAGCGCGTCGGCGGCAGTCGGGATTTTACAGGCATTATCCGTGACTGGAACGATCCATTTTGCCACGGCGCTGCCTATTATGATGGGTATTGGCGTAGGCGCCGCTTGTCCGGTGCTCTTATCAGCCATCGGAACCAATAAAAACGGAAAACGGACGGCTTTGATTTATCTGTTAAACGATTTGTTTGGCATGGTGTTTTGGTCGATTATCTTTTATTCAGTGCATATGGTGGTGCAGTTCCCGTTTATGAATGTGACAATGGGGCCGGTTCAGATTGCCATGATGAATACGATCTACCGTACGGCGACGATTACTATTCTGCTGCCTTTGATCAAATGGATAGAGCGGCTTGTCTTTTGGCTGGTAAAGGATTCAGCGGAAGAAGAGGAAGAACTGGCGGATTTTGAGCTGTTGGAAGAACGCTTTCTGGCCTATCCAGCGATTGCGATTAACCAAAGCCACAGGGCAATGAACGGAATGGCTAAAAAGGCGAGAAAAAATATTTTGCGTGGGTTTGCTCTTTTTGAGAGCTATTCCCAGGACAAATTTCAGAAAATCCAGGAAAAGGAAAATTTAATCGATAAATATGAGGATCGTCTCGGCACCTATCTGATGCAGCTGACCGGAAAAGAATTAAATGCCAGTCAAACCAAACAGCTTTCCAAATTTTTACATACCATCGGCGACTTTGAACGCATGGGCGATCATGCTATCAATATTTCAGAAGCCGCCCAGGAGCTTTATGAGAAAAAACTGACGTTTTCGGATGAGGCTCAATATGAATTAAACGTTTTGCAGAGCGCGGTGCAGGAGATCCTCGAGCTGACGGTCAACGCGTTTTGTGAAGATAATCTGGAGCTTGCGGTAAAAGTGGAGCCGTTACGCGAAATTATCAGTATTTTATGCGACGAATTAAAGCTGCGCCATATTGCCAGGCTGCGAACCGGAAAATGTAAATTAAAACAGGGGTTTGCATTTAACGATTTGCTCAATAACTTGGAGCGTATTGGTGCGCATTGTTCCAATGTCGCGGTGGCTATGATTGAGTTGGAAGCGGCCGAGTTTGATACGCATGAATATTTACGGAGCGTAAAAAACCTGAAAAATGCAAATTATTCCCAGCAGTTTGAGTTTTATGAAAAAAAATATGATATCAAAATCAAAAAAGGCAAAAAAATAAAAAAAGGCGGTTCGGAATAGAAGGATGCGGGAAAAAATAGAATGCGGACGCCTGGATTTGGAATTGCTTTCCGTAAAAGAGCTAGAGAGGATATGGAGCGGCAAGCAGGATTTATTAGTAAGCTCAGTTCTTTCCGAGGTTATAAAATCTGCGGTCAGGCATAAAATGGAACAGATGCAAATGACGCCCCGAGAAGTCCACCCATGGCTCGGCTACTGGTTAATAAAAAAACAGGACGACGGAAGCGGCATCGGTTTAATCGGATGCAAAAACCTGCCAGATGAAGCAGGATATGTGGAACTTGGCTATGCAGTGGCAAAAGAACATCAAAATCAGGGATATATGACAGAAGCTCTGGAAGGATTTTTGGACTGGCTATATACGCACCCGTTTTGTAACGGAGCCTGGCTTCGGATCCGACCCAAAAACAAAGCGTCTGAACACGTAGCCAAAAAATGCGGCTTTGCATACGAGGGCATACAAGAAGCATACGGCATATACCGATATCACTTTTAAACCCGTCGGAGGAGTCATGAATTTAACGGATACGGAGCTACAACCAGCCGGTAGCGGACAAGACTTTTCCCAATTCCTACCATATTTCCACAAAAAATACAACTTCAGGTTGATAATTTTGTGGAAATATTATAAAATTAAAAAGAATCATGTCAAATGATGAATCTATACGAAAAGGAGAGAGCAGGATGTACGCTGATGAGAATGTAATCAAAATCAAGCATGAGGTTTTGTATGAAGTGGCCAAAGCAGCTTTAGCTGGAAATTTAGAAGAAAAACGGGATCATATTCCCAATAAACTGATTCCCGGTCCGACGCCGCAATTTCGCTGCTGTATCTATAAAGAAAGGGAGATTATCCGCCAGAGGATCCGTTTGGCGGAGGGAAAAGCGCCAGGCCCGGTAGACGACGGCAATATCCTTCAGGTAATCAGCTCCGCCTGCGAGGACTGTCCGATTTCTCGTTACGTTGTAACGGACAACTGCCAAAATTGTATCGGCAAGGCCTGTATCAATGCGTGTAATTTTGGGGCGATTACGATTGGCAGCCATCGTTCCCACATCGATCCGTCAAAGTGCAAAGAATGCGGCAAATGTGCAAAAGCTTGTCCCTACCATGCGATTGCAGACTTAAAACGTCCTTGTAAATACAGTTGTCCAGTCAATGCAATTACCAATGATGAACATGGCATTTCCGTAATTGATGAAAAAAAATGTATTCGTTGCGGGATTTGTATACATAAATGCCCATTTGGGGCGATTGGCTCGAAAACGTTTATCGTAGATGTGATCCAGGCGCTGAAGTCGGATAAACCGGTTTATGCGATTTTAGCTCCGGCGACCGAGGGTCAGTTTGGCGCCGGGATTACGATGCAAAGCTGGCGTAATGCGGCGAAGCTTCTTGGTTTTGCGGATTTGGTGGAAGCAGGGCTTGGCGGCGACATGACGACGCAGGCGGAAGGGGATGAATGGTACGAGGCTTATAAGGAAGGCAAGAAAAAGACGACTTCCTGCTGTCCGGGATTTGTCAATATGATCCGTAAGCACTATCCGGAACTGGAAGAGATGATTTCTACGGCGGTTTCTCCGATGTGCGCGGTATCCCGTTTGATTAAAACCAGGGTTCCAAATGCCGTGACCGTTTTTATTGGTCCGTGTATTGCCAAGAAATCCGAAGCAAAAGAACATAAGATAGAAGGAAACGCGGATTTTGTTTTGACCTACAGTGAGATCCGCGCCATTATGAAAGCAAAGGGCGTGGAATTGCAGCCGTCTGATAACGATTATCAGGAATCCTCCACGTTTGGAAAACGTTTTGGCAATTCCGGCGGCGTTACGGCAGCCGTATTAGAGTACATGAAAGAAAAAGACTATGATTGTGATCCCAAAGTGTGCAAGGCAAACGGCGCGTCCGAATGTAAGAAAGCGCTGCTTTTGTTAAAAGCAGGCAAGCTGCCGGATGATTTTATCGAAGGTATGGCGTGCGTTGGCGGCTGTGTCGGTGGTCCAAGCGCATTTAAAGATCAGATCCTGGCCAAGAAGGACAGGGATACGTTGATTGGAGATGCGGACGCACGTACGATTGTCAATAATCTGGACAATTATGAGATGGATCAATTTTCCATGCACCGTGTAGAGCATACAGCAGAGCAATAAAAATAGAATTTGCCTTTTCGAGGTTGAGAAAATGAGAATAGAACAAGACATTGAACTATGTAGCGTGACAAATGTGAATACAAAAGAAAAGCTGATGAACGCACTGGTCAAAGCCGGGATCCCTTATGCGGAGGAGTGGGAAAAAATACCGCTTGTAAAGCGTAAACGGTTCAATGGAGCCAAAGAGGTCTGTGTGGTAATTACGCACCAGGCTAAAGCAGATCAGGCTAAGGCGATAATTGAAGGCTTAGACGATCTGGTGAAAAAGGATATTATCTATTGATGGACGGTAAAAGGAAAGGCTGACAGAGATAAAAGGAGAGAGGGTATATTCGGAAAGGATATACCCTCCTTTTCTTTGTTTCATAGGAAAGATCTTGCTGCTATGCGGAGTATTTTGTAAGAAATTTGTAAGAAATTCCCTGCTTTTTTTGTAAGAAATCTGGATTATATTGAATACAGGCTTAAGAGGAGGAGCAATATGAACGAATGTATTTTAGTGACGGATGATGATCGGGAAATTGTAAAGGCGATTGCCATATTGCTGGAAAAAGAGGGTTATCGGATCCTCAAGGCATACGATGGCCTACAGGCGCTGGATCTGCTGATGCAAAATCAAGTGCATCTGGTGATTATGGATGTTATGATGCCCAAGCTGGACGGCCTGTCGGCAGTGATGCGGATTCGGGAACGGAAGAATATTCCGATTATTGTTTTGAGCGCAAAAAGTGAAGAGACGGATAAGGTGCTTGGTCTTTCGATGGGTGCGGATGATTATGTGGCCAAGCCGTACAATCCAGCGGAATTGGCGGCAAGGGTCAAAAGCCATTTGAGGCGTTATGTGAGCCTGGGCGGTATCCATACGGCTGCGAATGACCGGATTCAAAACGGACGTCTCTGCTATCATACGGACGCCCGTGCGCTCTATGTCGATGGAGAGCCGGTTCGACTGACGGCAACGGAAACAAAAATTGTGGATTTGCTGATGCATAACCTCGGGCGAATTTTTCCTGCGGAAGAGATTTATGAAAGGGTCTGGGAGGAGCCTGGGTTTTCGTCAGAGAATACCGTAATGGTGCATATCCGCCGCATTCGTGAAAAAATAGAACTCAATCCAAAAGAGCCAGAATATTTAAAGGTGGTGTGGGGAATTGGCTACAAAATGGAAAAAATGGAAAAGTAACCTGGGTTTACTGGCGTTTGTATTGGGGGTAAGCCTGTTGATTACCGGAGGGATGGGACTGTGCCAAAAACTGTTGTTTCAGGGAGGCGTTCAGTCGATGATGAGAATGCTTAAGATGGCGGATTATCAGGAAAGCCAACAGTTTCGGGATTTTATTGCGTATCGTCTGAATGATTTTTTAAATATGGCGAGCGGTGAGTATGTCTATGGTTATGACGGTTCAGAATATGGCTATATGGACAATACGGCGGCGTGGACAGACAATACGCTGCAAGAAGCAGAAATAATAAATGAGATACAGATGGAAGCGCAGGAGGGCGCGTATGCTGTGTCGGAAAGCGCGTCACAATGGGATGAATCCGAACGTTTTGACTGGGAGCCGGAATATACAGACGCCCAGAAAAAGGCTTCCGCTAAAAATTACCACAAATATAGGAAAAGAGATAAAAATCTGCTGTACCGTATCTCTTATGCGGGCAAGCTGTGTTATACCAATGCGGAAGAATCCGATTTGAGCAATCCGAACGAATGGCCCAAGGGGTATAATTTTTATCTGCATTTTGACGGGAAAAAGGCCGTTGTGCAAAAGGATGGAAAAGCGCTCAATATTTATGGGGACGGATATTACAGAGAAGGAGACGCTTGGCGTCTGCCGGGTTATAAAAATTTGACCGGCAAGGAATCGTGGAAGAAGGCGGATGTGGTGATTTTGGCCGCGGAACAGCCGGCGCTCTACAGTCAAAATCTGTATGGAGACGAGTTGTCCTATTGGGTGAATGAACTGTATTTTCAGAGTCAAAACTATGAGGAAATGCGTCGACAGATTTTTTTTGCATTGGCTTGTCTGTCAGCCGGCGCAGTGTTGCTTGTTTGTTATTTGTTTCTGCGGGAAGGACGTCGGGAAATCGGACAAAGGGTTGCCCGTTTAACTGGGAAAATTTGGTTTGAATGGAAGATTTTACTGCTGGTGGCGTTGCCTGTCGTATGGTTTGTCCATATGTTAGAGCAGGATGGAATGGGCGCAGAGATTTGGTCGTATGCGACAGAATTGGGTTATGCGGAAGTCCCCTGGTCGTATGCGACGCAAGAGCTTTCCGGACTTGTTTGTGAAACCCTGTTTATGCACGAGAAGGGATTTTTGCTAATTTTTTGGGCGATCTGTTTGTTTGTCAATGATTTGAGAAATCAGCCGCGCAGCTACAGACATGGTCTCATTGGCCGGTTGGTCGCTTTATTAAACAGTAGGGATCTTACGCGTTCCCTTGCTAAACGAATGGTGAGAAGGCCTTATGGAATCTTTGCTTTAACGCTGGCCCAAATTGTGTGTTTTTTGTGTGTGTTGTTTACATTTTTAATTTTTGGAAATCAAATGTCTGCAAGCGGCTTGTTGGCCATGGGAAATATATTGCTTTTGGCGGCTTTGGCGATGACGGCGCTGCTACTTGCGTCGGAAATTTTTTTCCAGAAAAAAAACAGGGGACTGGCGTTTGATCTGGAGCGGCTGTCGGAGCGGATCAGCAGTATTCGGGATGGGAATTATGACGCGGATCCAGAGTTTACGGCTGAGGATCCGGACGTGCGTCATATGACTATGGAGCTTGAGGAAATTCGGCAGGGTCTGGAAACTGCGGTAGAAGAACAGACGAGAAGCGAACGTATGAAAGTCGAGCTGGTCGCCAATGTTTCGCACGACATTAAGACGCCGTTGACGTCGATTATCAGCTATATCCAATTGATGAAACAAGAAGAAGGCCTGCCGGAGTATGTAGCGGATTATATCCGTATTCTGGATGAAAAATCGGAGAGGCTGAAAAATATGGTGCAGGATGTCTTTGCGATCAGCAAGGCGGCGTCCGGGCAGCTTGCAGTGGATTTGGAGGAACTGGATTTGGGAAAATTGCTGTATCAGACGCTGGCGGATATGGAGGAGGCGATTGGAGAAAGTCCGGTGTCGGTTAAAACGGAGATACCAAAAGATCCCGTGCCGGTGTTGGCGGACGGACAGCGAATGTATCGGGTATTCCAGAATTTGATTGGGAACGCGATGAAATATTCCTTGGAGGGTTCCAGAGTCTATGTGGCTCTAAAAGCGGAAGGGGAATTGGCGGTTGCGAGCGTAAAAAACACGTCCAGCCAAGAGTTGGATCATGGGATGGATTTTGCAGGACGTTTTACACGCGGCGATCAAAGCCGCACCGACGGCGGAAGCGGCCTTGGACTTTCGATTGCCAAAAGCTTTACCGAAGCTTGCGGCGGGACGTTCCAGTTGGAAGTGATTGCGGATCTGTTTGTAGTGACGGTGTCGCTGCCGTTGGTGCGGTAAGCGGTTTTGCAATAATTTGTGATTGATCAAGTAATGACATAAGAAATGGGGAGCCGTAAAATTTTTCGAAAAATTCATGGTGCGGCTCCCTGGTATATATTGTGAGCCATTAAGGTTGGCTTGGGATATCATCGTGATTGGCGGATGGTAATAGATCAAAAAATCTGGAAACCAATTTATACACATGGCTGCCTAACTCTTTAGGCCATCGTTCTTTAGAATTGGTATGTAATGATCTGGCGCGTTCAACAGCAAGAGAGACATTTTCGATATTATAATCATTAGATTTCGGTAGTTTATGATCATTGCCGCCTAATATAATGCCAGATTTGCTCATTTGTGTAATAAAATAATTATCCCCTGTTTTATTGGCGTGTTTTTTATCTTCTTGACTAACCTCAAAATGATGTAAATAAAGCCAAAATTCAAAAGAAGGATTGGTTACGGCATATTGTATGTTTTTCTTTGTACATTCTCGAAGGACGGTTGTAAATTCGTTAATTTTACTAGAGGCAGTGTGATCGTCAACATCAATCACAATCCAGAACTCATCTTCGGAATGTTTGCTGAATTCATAAATATGGTTATTGGTTGTCATGAAATTTTCCAGTCTTTCTAAAACAAATTTGGGACTGGATTTGTTTTGTTCGTTCCATTGTTCTTGTGTTCTTTCAGGACGGGGAATTTTTAAAAAATCTTTTCTGGCAGATACCAAACATATTTTGCTGGAAATATCTGAGAAAATTTTATCGGATAAGATTTGAAAATATTCTTCTTCAGTAACAGGTCCTTCACAGGAAAAAAATATAATTTTGGAACTACGTGGTCTTTTTTCCCTTATGGGAAGTGGCGTCATCGGTGTTCTGCTAGTTAAATTCATTTACTCGATTCTCCCTTTGATTGTGGGGACGGCGCCAAATCGTCCGGCTAAATAACTTTTAATATTTGAGTGTCCTTCGGTCTTGCCGGAGGGTATGGTATAATCTGAAAATGGTTTTAGGCTGCATTCTCCAAATTGATTTTTTTCAATAAACCATATTTCGTCTTGGGATAACGCTTCTAAGTTAATTAAATTGATATCGTGAGCAGTAAAGATCAATTGATTTTGATGTTCTTCTGCAATGAAATCCGTAATAAATATCTTGGTTAATTTTGTGTGTAAACAGCGATCCAGTTCATCAATAAAAAATACAGATGATTTGACGGTAAGACCAAAAAGGATGGGCAGTAGATCTAATAGTCTTTGAGTTCCGTCAGATTCTTCATCTTTGTGAAATGGAAAGGTTTGACCTGCTAAAAAATGTTCTAATATCATTTCACATAACATGGGTTCGCCGTTTTCTTCATTAAAAATAAATAAACGATTATTAATATTGACTAATCCTTCCCTTTTTTCCGATATTTCATCGATTATTTCTTGAGGTATAGCCATCTCTTTTAACAATTTTGTCAATTGTACTTTTTTAGTTTGAGCAAAAATTTTATGAATTCCGGTATCATATTGCACTAATTTGGATGATAAAAACAGTGAAAAATCTGTGTTTTGCATTAAACGCATTTCAAGCATATGCACTTTCGAGGAAGGAAATATGATTTGGATTTGGTAAAACCATTCCATGATATTTTCAGCAATGGAAAAACCGTTTTCTGATAACTTATATAAAAATAATTGATTACGTTGATTTTTTTTGATCGTTTCTGTGAGCAATTCGGCAAGAAGCCTTTTTTTATTGTTTTTTTCTCCAAAATAGGAGGATAGTTCAATCGATGTGATATCATCCGCAGAGGTCATTCGTTGAAAAATGGGTTCAAAAGACGTTTTACCCAATATCATTAACCATTCTTCCGTTACTCGGTAGGCATCTAAAGTAAATCCATATTCAAAAACATTTTCTTTTTGATAAAACATAAATTGAAA